>JAQVEX010000005.1 GCA_028697555.1 Lentimicrobiaceae bacterium
TGACGGGCTGAAAGTAAACACACAGAGAGCTATTGATTATATTATTAATTACAAAACGTAGTTTTTTTAAAATATAAAAATATTTATTGTCGTCTGATAAATGCCTTTGGCTGTTGGCTATTGGCTATTAGCCGTTGGCTTGTTTAGGGTACGTGTTGCGTGGTACGTGTTAGTTCTGAGTTCTGTCCCAAAGTTTCGGAGAGTTCTGAGTCTCTAAACTCCTGACTCCTAACTCAAAACTCGAAACTAGCCCATACACCATACACCTTTCACCATACACCTTTCACCATACACCTTTCACCATACACCATACACCATACACCATACACCATTCACCGTAAAACAACATTCTTTTTCAAGGTTTTATAGGATTGTAATGAAAAATAATTTACCTTTGCATGAAATAAATATAAATGATTTATTATGAATAGTTTTACAAAGTTTTTACTTAGTGCTCTTGCCGTTTCACTTCTTATTTTAAGCATCAGTTGCAACAGAGACAAGACTGTTTACCCCAGAATTAAACAAATTTCTGCAAACCCCGATACTATCAACATATATGAAACCTCAACAATTGTCGTTGATATTTTTGATAAGGAAAAATTTGAAGAAGACGATTTAGTATTTTATTATTCTTGCAAGTCGGGCTACATAAGCAATAGAGATGACACTGCTTTTTGGACTGCTCCCGAAAATTACGGAAACTATAAGATAACCGTGTTAATATCTGATTATAAAGGCAATAGTGATATAGATTCGGTGATTGTTCATGTAAAGAAACCCGAAGCTACTTTTGCCATCAACGGGATTGCTGCCTTTGTTTCCGACACTCTATTAGACTTAAGAAACTCTAATGCAATGCTTTACAATAGTATTGAAAATTTTAGAAGAAACATACCTCAATACATGGTACCTTGTCAGGGCATTGGTCCTATTGCTTATTTCCATTTTCCGCTTGTAGCTGCCGGAAAGTATTATTTGGCAGTATGGAAAGACGTTGACGCAAATTCCATAATAAACTTCGGCGATTATTACGGTTGGTACGGCACAGGTGAAATTAACGGTGAAGAACCGCCAAATCCGTACTTAATTAATTTGACCAATGGCAATGCTTACAATAAGAATGTGAGAATGTGGGTTAAGTAATTTTATTTATCCTTTGCAGTATTTTTTAGCATTGGCACAAACCTAAAATAGCCAAACTCTTCTTTATTAATTGTTTTTTCGTCAACACGTATAAGTCGTGTCATTACTTGCTTTTTGTTATCGCCTAAAGGCAAAACCATAATTCCACCAATAGAAAGTTGTTGCAATAATGTTTGCGGGATATCAGGTGCAGCAGCTGTGATAAGAATTCTGTCGAATGGTGCATATTGCGGTAAACCTTGATACCCATCGCCAAAAAACAATTTAATTCTATAACTAAGTGGTTCTCTTAAGTTACGTACTCTTTCGTACAGCAACTCCTGACGCTCGATTGTATACACATCGGCTCCCATTTGTGCCAAAATACTTGCCTGATATCCCGAGCCTGTACCAATTTCCAAAACTTTAATGTTTTCGGTTATGTTGAGCAATTGTGTTTGAAATGCAACTGTGTAGGGCTGCGATATGGTTTGCCCCGAACCTATAGGAAAAGCCTTGTCCATATAGGCATGCTCCAAAAAAGCAGAATCGAAGAAAAAATGACGCGGAACTTCAAGCATTGCTTTAAGAACTTTCTCATCTTTTATGCCTTTTTTTCTGATAGTATCGATGAGTTGTTGTCTTAACCCCTTATGCCTGTACGAATCTTCATATGATATAGCTCCCGACATTGTTCTTATTTGTTATGAATCGTATTCGCTTAAAAATCGTCTTAATTTAGCTACTTCTTTCCATTTAAGTCGGGCTTCAATAGCCGGAGAACCGTAATAAGTTTTTCCTCCTTCTAAAGACTTATCAACTCCGGAAGTGGCAAGAATGACAGCTCCCGAACCTATTACAACATCTTTATTTATGGAAACTCTAGCCCAAATAACAACATCATCTTCAATGGTAGCAACGCCTGCAATAGCCGAATGCGCACCTATCAAGCAGTTTTTACCAATAACGGTATCGTGCCCTATTTGAATATGATTGTCAAGTTTGGTACCGCTTCCAATACGTGTAGTACTGGAAACTCCTCTATCAATGCTGCACAAAGCTCCTATTTCTACATTGTCTTCGATAACAACATTGCCACCCGATAACATTTTTCTGTATTTACCGTCTTTTTTTTGAAAATAATAGGCATCGGCTCCTATAACACTGTTTGCGTGTATTATCACATTGTCGCCAATAACGCAACCATCGTATATAGAAACATTTGAATTAATAAAGCAATTGTCCCCTATTTTTACATTGGCTCCCACAAATACTCCGGGCTGTATAATAGTGTTTTCGCCTATTACGGCTGACTGATGTATCAAATCATCAGATTTTGAAATAATCCTATGCAACGATATAATCTTATTATAAGCCGCAAACGGATCATCACAAACTAAAAGATATTTGTTTTGGGGATTATCGACTTTGTCGGTATTAATAATAACAGCTGATGCGTTGGAGTTTAAGACTTTAGAATAGTATTTATGATGATCTACAAAGGTTACATCACCTTCCTGTACAGAATGGATTTCATTAATTCCTAAAACATCAAAATTGCAATCGCCATCGTACTTAGCATCAATAATTATAGCTAATTCGCATATATTAATAGGATTTGCAAATTTCATGATTGATACTAAGCAATAATTATTTTACTCTTTCGACGTACGAATTATTACGAGTATCAATTTTTATTCTCTCGCCGGTATCAACAAACAGTGGAACGTTGATGGTAGCACCGGTCTCGACAGTAGCAGGTTTAAGGGTATTTGTAGCAGTATCGCCTCTTACTCCGGGCTCGGTATATGTAATTTCCAACTCAACGAAAGGTGGTAACTCACAAGTTAGTGGAGATGCAGTGTCAGCGTGAATAGTTATTTCAACCTCCTGTCCTTCTTTCATTAGTTCGTGTCCTTCAACCATATCTTCGGGTAGAGTTAGTTGGTCGAATGTTTCGGTATTCATGAAATGATATCCTAAATCATCGTTGTACAAATACTGAAACTGACGTCTTTCAACTCGTGCTATTTCAATTCTCTCACCTGCCGGAAATGTATTAGCAAGGACTTTTCCTGTTTTTATACTTTTTAGTTTGGTACGAACAAAGGCTGCTCCTTTGCCAGGTTTAACGTGTTGGAACTCAACTATTTTATACAAATCGTTGTTATATTCTATACATAGTCCGTTCCTAAAATCAGCTGTTGTTGCCATCGGTAAATATTTATTTGATAGTTAATTTATAGTTTGCAAATTTAGTTAATTTTACTGAGAACAGGTATAAAGTCGGTCAATTTTATTAAAAATACAATATAAGATTCATCGAAAGAGTAACCCCAACCATGACTATAGATACCATTGTCATCAGTTTTATAAGAATATTCAAACTTGGACCAGATGCGTCTTTAAATGGATCACCTACCGTATCACCTGTTACTGCGGCTTTGTGAGCCGGACTTTCTTTGCCACCGACATGCCCTTCTTCTATGTATTTTTTAGCGTTATCCCAGGCTCCGCCTGAATTTGCCATAAATACAGCAACAACAAAACCTGTAACAATGCTACCCAAAAGCAATCCCAATACTCCGGGAATGCCAAAAATTACACCAACAATAACCGGAAACAAAATAGCCATAAGCGATGGCAAAATCATTTCGCGTTGTGCAGCTTTAGTCGAAATATGTACGCACTTAGCATATTCGGGAGTTGCCTCACCTGTTAGTATTCCTTTAATCTCTCTAAATTGACGTCTAACTTCTTCAACCATTTTTCCGGCTGCTCTTGCAACCGCATTCATAGTCAGTCCGCTAAACAAAAATGCTGCTACAGCTCCTAAAAACACTCCGCCCAAAAAGCGCGGATTCATAAGTGAAACATCAAAGTAATGAAGCACATCTATAAGCGTACCCGATTTGAGTTGTGCCGTTATTTCATGATTTGGATAAAAGTGTATCATACCTAATCTTGCTTCTTCCAAAAACGATGCAAGCAAAGCCATCGCCGTGAGCGCAGCCGACCCAATTGCAAAACCTTTACCAGTTGCTGCGGTAGTATTTCCTAATGAATCTAAAGCATCTGTTCTTTTTCTGACTTCGGGTGGCAAGTTGCTCATTTGTGCGTTTCCTCCGGCATTGTCGGCAATAGGTCCGTAAGCATCTGTAGATAGTGTAATTCCTAATGTTGACAACATTCCGACAGCCGAAATGGCAACTCCGTACAATCCCATACTAAAGTTTCCTAAATCCCAGGAAGCTGCAAATCCAAACGATAAGATGATAGCTGCAACAACTATTAATACCGGTACCGCTGTTGAAATCATTCCTGTGCCAAGTCCCGAAATAATTACGGTTGCATGACCCGTTTGTGCTGAACTTGCTATTTTTTGAGTGGGTTTAAAAGACGACGAAGTATAATATTCGGTAGAACGACCAATACCTATGCCTGCCAATAAACCTGAAAGCATTGATAGCCAAATACCAACATAATTAGGCAATTTAAGCAGCATTAAAACAAAGAAAGAAAGTATTGCTATTCCTACTGCTGAAACGTTTACTCCAATCGATAATGAATTTAGTAGTTGTTTTTGTGTGGCATTTTCCTTAGTCCTTACCAAAAAGATACCGAAAATCGATAAAAGTATTCCAACTGCAGCGATAACCATAGGTGCAATAACTGCGTTGAATTGTGTTTTTCCGGCTCCCATAAACCCTGCTGCTCCGAGTGCTGCCGTTGAAAGTATGGCTCCGCAGTACGATTCGTACAAATCGGCTCCCATACCTGCAACATCGCCTACGTTGTCGCCTACGTTATCGGCTATAGTAGCCGGATTTCTAGGATCATCTTCGGGAATGTTTTCTTCAACCTTACCAACCAAATCGGCTCCAACATCGGCTGCTTTGGTAAAAATACCGCCACCAACACGTGCAAACAATGCCTGAGTTGAAGCTCCCATTCCGAATGTAAGTGCAGTTGTGGTTATTATGTTAAGGTTTGTTCCGTCGGGTGTGGCTCCTGCCGGATATACCGCATTTAAGATAACAAACCAAATTGCTATATCTAAAAGTCCTAGCCCAACAACCACAAGCCCCATAACTGCACCTGAACGAAAAGCTACTTTTAAACCTTTATCTAACGATTCGCTAGCAGCTTGTGCTGCTCTGTTTGATGCATGAGTTGCAGTTTTCATTCCAAAATAACCTGCTAAAGCAGAAAAAAAACCTCCGGTTATAAAAGCAAAAGGTACAAATGGATTTTGAATTTTTAACCCATACGACAAGAAAGCAAATATTAATGCCATAATGAGAAATACAATTATTACGACTTTATACTGCTGACGCAAGTACGCCATTGCTCCTTCTCTGACGTATGAAGCTATCCTTTTCATCAAATCGTTTCCTTCGCTGTACGAAAGCATATTTTTATAAAAATAATATGCAAATACAAGCGCTATAGTTCCGGCGATTGGAACTAACCAAAATATCAATGGAAATTCAGAAATCATCTTATAATATTTTTAATTTATATATTCTACTTTGTTGCCTCTATAAAAATATCGAAAGCCTTATCGGTATATTCATCGAGATAAAAACTATTTACAGTAATGTTATTAACACTGTTTGTTTCGTTTTTCAACAATTTTCTTCTGTTTAGCCTGTTCAGTATATCGTAAGGCTTTTGCAATAATTTTGCTGGCAGTCTATTTTCCAAATCGAAAATATCAATTTTCTTAATCTTCCTTACAGCTTCCTTGTTTTTCAAATAATACTGATTAACATCATCATTGCCATAAACTCCTTTTATTGAAACAGAACTAAAGTTTTTTTCAAATAACAATTTAAGCTCATCTCCTAAATACTCTCTAACATGCCATGGATTGCGGGTAAGCGACATTTTTTTGTTAGGAGTTGTGATGTATGCTTTCCCTTGCGGCTTTAGTATTCTGTTAATCTGGCTGATAAACATTTTATCATCTTTGATATGTTCAATGACCTGAAAAGATATTGCTATATCAAAAGTATTATCAGGTATAGCCTCAAGGTTTGGAAAAACAATTTGCTTAAAATCGACTTTATCCAACAGTTCTGGATTTAAAGGATATTTATCTAATGCTAAATAGTAGTCGGCATTGGGAGCAAGCAAATTTATTCCGTAACCTTCTCCGCTTCCGAGTTCAACAACCTTGCCCTTAATGCTATCAGCAACACTGTGGTAGGCAAACAAACAGCGATTATATATAACGCTTTCGGAAAGGTCGGTGTGTGAACTACGCTCTGCTGTCTGCATACATCATATTTTAGGTTTCAAATTTTTTGCAAAAATAGTGTAAAAAACATAAAGGGCATTATATTTTTTTATTGTTGTCCGATAAAACCTTGAAGTTGATGTTGCGAGTTGCGAGTTGCGTGGTGCGGGTTACGTGGCTTTTAGCCATTAGCTGTTAGCTTTTAGCTATTTGCTAGGTTTAGCTAACAGCCAACAGCTACTTTCAATTAAACTGTTTAGCAATAAATAAACTTTACTCTTTTCGCATAAATAATCTGCCGTGATAAAAAATTACAATAGCCAAAAGTTTTACTTTAACAAGGACGGCATACATTTCTTCTGAATGAAGTTCGAAATGAATCCTTAGTTAGAACGGGAAGTTCCGAGCTTGCTCGGAAATCACCCGCTCGAACTTAGGATTTATGAGAACGCAATTCAGAAAAGAAATGTCAGCCTTGACTTTTTGGTTCTTTTGTGTCAAGACAAAAGAACGTAAAGAAAAATAGAAACTTTAAAGCTAAATTTTGTTTTAATTGCGTAACTTGGGGACAACCCGTAACTCAGACCACGTAACCCGTAGCCTAACAGCAACTTTGTGATTAAAGATATTCATCGTACGATAATGATATTTTTTACGTAGAAACAATGTTTACAAATTCTTTCTAACACAAATATAATTTTGCCATATTTTCTAAGAGTTTCAAAACAAAATAAAAATACTATATGTTAATATTTTATTAATCTGAACAAAATTTGTTCGGTGAAAAGTATTTTGTGTAAATTTGCAGATAATTATAGAAACAAAATTAAAACAATATAAAATTATGGCAGTATTAGTTGGCAAAAAAGCCCCTTATTTTGAAGCCGATGCCGTTGTTAACGGTGGCGAATTTGTTGAAAAGTTTTCGTTGGCACAATACATAGGAAAAAAGCACGTAGTATTTTTCTTTTATCCAATGGATTTTACATTTGTTTGCCCTACAGAACTTATAGCTTTTCAGGATAAACTAGAAGAATTTGAAAAACGCAATGCAGTTGTTATAGGTTGCTCAACCGACAGTAAATACTCGCATTGGGCATGGTTGAATACCGAAAGAAATCAGGGTGGAATTAAAGGCGTTACCTATCCGTTGGTGTCTGACTTGGCAAAAACGATTTCCGAAAATTTTGATGTTTTGGCAGGCGAATGGGAATACGACGAAGAAGAAGATTACGTCGATTTTGACGGCGAACCTGTTGCATACAGGGGTTTGTTTTTGATAGACAAACAAGGCGTTGTTCGACACCAAGTTGTTAACGATATGCCTTTAGGTCGCAGCGTTGACGAAGCTTTGAGAATGATTGACGCTTTGCAATTTTTTGAAGAGTACGGAGAAGTTTGTCCGGCAAACTGGCACAAGGGCGAAGAAGCTGTTAAGCCTACATCGGAAGGTATAAGCGAGTACTTGTCGAAGAAGTAGGCTCGGCTGCGCGAGCGGTGATTGGTGGCTGGTGATGAGTGATGAGTGATCGGTGGTGGGTGAATTTTAGGTTTTTTCCCAAAGTTTCGGAATGTTGCGTAGTGAAACACTTCGGTCGCTGAGTGCCGTAGGCGTATCGAAGTGCCGAAGTGTTGAAGACAACGAGTCCCAATAATGTCGAACCACGAACCACGCAACACACAACACGCAACAGCCCCGAAATTTCGGGACTAAAAGCTAAAAGCTAAAATTGTTAATTGCACATTGATAATTGTTAATTGGTTTCTTAAAAATCTATACCTATCTTAACATTAAACTGTCGCTGTGTTAATCTGTTGGGTACGGCATATCTTCTGTTATTTACGCGTATCCAGTTGTAAGATGCAATGTTTTTGTTATCAGCTACATTAAGCACTTCTATTCCTACCCACAAGCTTTTTATGTGGCTTAGCCAGCCTTTTTGGGGTTTGTAGCTTTCAAAACCTATGATTTGTTTGGTCAATCCTGCATCTATACGGAAGTACGATGGGATTTTAAATACATGCGTATGAAAAGGTGTATTTGGAGCACCCGTCGGGAAACCAGACCCGAAAGACACAGCAATATTGAATTTTAGCGACGGATCCATGGGCAAATAATCTTGGAAGAAGATGCTGGCAGTAACTCTTTGGTCGCGTGGGCGTCTGAGATAGCCCGGATAAACTATTGTAGAATCAACTATTAACGACTGTTCGGTTGTGTGCGGATTTACCAATTCGCCTTCAGCGTTGAAATATTTGTAATAAAAATCGCCTTGTATGTCTTCTTTTGTGTTCAAAAACGAAACACTTATCCAAGAATCGACTCCTTTGACAAACTCGCCTGTAAGTTTCATATCTAATCCGTAGGCATATCCTTTCGACTGTAGTTCAGGATGATATTTTATACGCACATTGTCGACTTCGTAAGGCGTAAGTTTTGATAATTTCTTGTAAAAAACATCTACCGTGTAAATAAAAGGTCTGTTGGCTGCATTAAAATGCCAATTGGAGCCAAGTATAAAGTGTATAGCCTCCTGAGCCATAACATCTTTCATAAGCAAACCATCTGTTGTAATTAATTCCTTAAAAAATGGCGGTTGATGGTACAAACCTGTGGCAAACCTGAAAACTATATCTTTTTCCCAATTTGGTTTTAAAGAGAATGAAATTCGCGGACTGACAGTTATTTGTTTATTAACCGAAAAATAACTCGAACGAACTCCTACATTGAGAGTCGATTTAGCTTCGGCTATATTAAATTCCCATGTGTTTTGAGCAAAAGCCGTTATTCTTATTGCATTATTATCGTATTTACCTGAATAATAATAGTCTGACTCTAACGGGGTTAAATTTCCGGAACTTCCGGGAATACCAAAATGATTAGGCATTGTATAGCCTGCCGAATCTATCATTTTCCATTCTTTAAGTCTATATTCTACTTGTTCGTTCTGAATTTTTACAGAGAAAAGAGTTCTACTATTATCTCTCAAATACAAAACTCTGTTTTCAAAATTAGCAACAAAAACATCTAACATGTTGCGTGCATGCGACCTGTAAGCTCCTATTCCTTTGGCAAGCGCAATCTCGATAGAGTCGTTTTTGTCGGGTCGGTCTTCTAAAAACGCCATTATATATTCGCCTAAAATATCGTGGCTTTCCATTTCGTTAGACTTATACGCCGAAGCTATCCATTTTACCAATAAGTTTTCATTAGGTTTGTAGGAAAAAGTCAGACCTCCCAATCCGCTGCTATATTTATCAAGCTCTTGTCCTTCGTAGTAAATTTTCAACCTAAGCGGATTTTGAAAAGTACCAAATTGGGCGTCGTCGCTTATGGGTATCATTTTGAACAAATTATCGGAATAGTAACCCAAAAATGACACATCTAATTTTGGCGATATCTGGTATTGGACAAAGCTTTGGATGTCGAAAAAAGTCGGTTGATAACTAACTTTCTTTGACGCATCTCTGAGCAAACGAGCATTGGTTTTATATCTTGCTCCAAAAATGTACGAGAGTTTTTGGTTTTTCGACCTGTTTTCAAAATGCAAATTGGCTCCCAAAAGACTGAAATCGGCTGATGCCTGAAAAGAAACAGGTTTTTTGTAATTGATATCTAAAACGCTGGACATTTTATCTCCGTACTTGGCTTCAAAACCTCCCGCCGAAAAAGATAAACTCGAAACCAAACTGCTATTCAAAAAACTTAGCCCTTCTTGACTTCCGGAACTAATTAAAAAAGGACGATAAATTTCGATATCGTTTACATATACCAAATTTTCGTCGAAACTACCGCCACGAACAGAATATTGGCTACTCAACTCGTTGCTGGATGCAACACCCTGCAAAGTTTTTATTATACTTTCTACTCCGCCCGAAGCTGTTGGGACTTTGTTTATCACGTTGGGGTCAATGACATTCATTCCCGAAACACGAGAATAAGTATCTTTAACAGTAACGCCTGACAGCTCGGTTGTTTGCGGATGTAACATTACATTTAACCTTACCTTCGAACCTTTTTTCACAAAAACTGAAACGGTGTCGCTAGTGTAACCTATGTACGAAAACGCCAACAAATAATGCTTGTCGGCAACAACATTTATTGAAAATTCACCATTAAAATCTGTAGAAGCACCCAAATCGGTATTGACAACTGTTACGTTGACACCTTGCAAGTACATATTGTTTTCGTCTACAACTCTACCATTGACAATACCAACGCTTTGCGAATAAACCGGGTTGGGTTTGTAAACAATTAGTACAACACTAATCGCAAAAATGAGATATAACAAACGATGCTTCAAAACTAATTTATCTTTTGCTGATGCCACCCAAAATACCTCTGACTATTGAACGTCCTATTCTGCTTCCAATTTGGTTTGTAACGGAACGTCTAACCGATTTGGTTATGTCGGTAACAATACTTTTTTCAAGCGATTTTGAACTTGACCTTCTTGACGCAGCACTTCTTTCCTTTTCTTCTTGCTTTTTGAGTTTCTCTTCTTCCTTTCTGAGTTCCTCTTGCTCTCTGAGTTCGACAGCCTTTTCCATGGTTTGCGTTAAAATTTCGTAAGCCGATTCGCGGTCGATTGCTTTATCGTACATTCCAAACAACATCGATCTTTTTATGATTTCATCTCTTTGGCTATCGGAAATCGGACCGATTTGACCTTGCGGTGGCAATATTTTAGCTTGCTCAACCATGTTTGGCACACCTTTTTCGTCTAAAAATGAGACTAACGCCTCGCCTACTCCAAGCTGCGTAATGACTTCAAAAATATCGTATTTAGGGTTTTGTCTGAATGTTTCGGCTGCAACCTTTACGGCTTTTTGGTCTCTTGGAGTGTACGCTCTTAAAGCGTGCTGAATTTTATTACCCAACTGACCTAGCACCGTATCGGGAATATCGATAGGATTTTGTGTAACAAAATATACACCAACGCCTTTACTACGAATGAGTCTGACTACCTGCTCAATTTTTTCCAACAACACTTTAGGTGCTTCATCGAATAAGATGTGAGCTTCGTCGAAGAAAAACACAAGTCGTGGCTTGTCCATATCGCCGACTTCGGGAAGTTGTTCAAACAATTCGGAAAGCAAGTACAACAGCATTGTTGCGTATATGCGTGGCGACATCATTAATCGCTGAGCATCAAGTATATTTAGCATTCCGTAGCCGTTGTGGTCAGTTTTTATAAAGTCGAATATGTTTATTGCAGGTTCGCCAAAAAACAAATTACCACCGTGTTCGCCTAAAGTTATAAGCTCTCTGACAATTGCACCAATGCTTGAAGGTGAAATATTGCCGTACTGTTGCGAATAGTCTTTACGATTTACGCTTATGTATTCGCATAGTTTTTGTAAATCTTTTAGGTCAAGAAGTAATAAACCCTCGTCATCGGCAATTTTAAATACTATCGTGAGCAAACTCGACTGTATATCGTTAAGGTTAAGCAAACGACTCAATAGTACCGGTCCCATTTCGGAAATAGTTGTACGTAGCGGATGACCTTTTTCTCCATAAACATCCCAAAAAGTAACCGGAAAACCTCTATGCTCGAAGTTTTCAAGTCCCATTTTTTCTACACGCTTTGCAACATTGGCATTGCCTTCGCCACTGACCGCCACACCCGACAAATCGCCTTTAATGTCGGTCATAAATACCGGCACACCAATTGAACTAAATGATTCGGCTAATACCTGCAACGAAACAGTTTTACCCGTTCCCGTTGCACCCGTAATCAAACCGTGTCGGTTTGCCATTTTGGGGTTTATACATATTTCAATATCCGATTTGGCTATAAGTAACTGACCGTCTGATTTTTTCATTTTACAAATTATTTATTAAGGTTTATAAATTAACGAAATTTAGGCTAAAATATTTTATCGTTTTACAAAATGCAAATATAGTTAACAATTAGCAATTATCAATGAACTATTTTCAATGGTGGTTTGTGAATGGTGAATGGCGAATGGTGATTGGTGATGAGTGGTGGGTGGTGGGTGATGAGTGATTAATTAGTTCCGAGTTTGGAGTTTGGAGTTTGGAGACTCAGAACTCAGAACTAACCCGAACCACGCAACACGCAACCCGTAACACAATTTATAACTTTATATTACCAACTTAATACTTATAATTTGTAATTTTGTACTTTTGTCGATTACTAAATAGTATTAAATGTCAGTAATAACTTTGTTAAGCGATTGGGGTTTAACCGACCATTATACAGCATCTGTAAAAGGTGTTATACTTTCGCGTTGCAGTAATGCTACAATAGTAGATATTAGTCATAACATAAGTTCGTTCAACGTAAAACAGGCTGCATTTATACTAAAAAACAGTTGGAAAAACTTCCCTTCGGGGACAATTCATATTGTTTGTATTAATTCTATTGAAAACAAAGACGTCTCGCATATATTGGTAAAAGCAGAAGGGCATTATTTTATTTGTGCCGACAACGGATTGCTGTCATTAGTGCTTGAACAAGAGCCTGAATTAATAAAACAAATAACTACAATGCAGAGTTCGCCTTATTTTACTTTCCCTGAACGAGACCGATTGGCTGTTGTTGCGGCAGAAATTGCCAATGGTACCGATATTGATAAAATTGGCGATACAATTGATAAAATTAGAAAATTTACTATCTCCGAACCACACAAAGATAAAAACAACACGGTAACGGCTATTGTTGAGTACATTGACAGTTACGAAAATGTTTTTCTAAACATTACAAAAGAGCAGGTTAATAAGTTTTTTGATAGGCAGGATTTTGTGATTTCATTTCGCAATTTGACTATTAACCGTCTTGTTAAAACTTACGACGAGGTTCAGGAAGGTGAAGCTTGTATGCTTTTTGCTTCAAACGGAAACTTGCAAATTGCCGTATGCAACGGAAAAGCCGCATCTTTGTTGGGTATTAGGATTGACGATAGAATTAGAATTACTCCAAAATCAAAACCTCAATTAAAACAAAATTCATTATTTAATTCAATTTAATATGCTTTATATACTGATAAGTACAATTATAGTTACAGCAGGAGCAATATATATTGCAAGACTGATAATAAACTACAAAAAAGATAACAACCGCCTAAACGAACAAAAAGAATATGCCAAAATGGTTTACCCGCTGAGAGTGTCGGCTTATGAAAGGTTGGTGCTTATGCTAAGTCGTATAGAGATTGGGAATTTGCTCGCCGAATGTAACGACGGAAACCTTACTGTAATAGAATTGCACAGTCGCCTTATTTCAAAAATCAGACAGGAGTTCAACTACAACACATCACAGCAAATTTTTGTTTCGCAAGTAGCTTGGGAAATGGTAAGCAATATAAAAGAAACTGTTTTGCAACAGATAAATGTTATTTCATCTGATATTTCGCCTCGCGAAGATGCAAATATACTTTCGCAAAAATTATTAACCGACGAAAGCTCTGAAAAATTACGCAATTCGTTGCTTAATACAGTTAATTTCCTTAAAAAAGAGTTAGCTGATTTGTATTGGTAGTGGCTGTTGGCTGTTAGCTATTAGCTATTAGCTGTTAGCCGTTGGCTATTGGCAAATTTCAGCTAATGGCTAAAAACTACAATTATTAATTGCACATTGTTCACTTTTTACAAAACTCGTACAACAAAATACCGCAAGCAACCGATACATTTAGCGATTCGGCTAATTGGGTTTTATCTAAATTTGAATAATTGGGTATTTTTATTTTGTGAGTTACAAGTTTGAGTATATTTTCGGATATTCCTTTGGCTTCATTACCTAAAATTAAAATTCCGCTATTGGTTGTAAAAGTGTTTTCGCTTATATCTTTGCCATCAAGCACTGCGGCATAAATACTTACGCCTGATGCTTCTTTGAGCATATCTTGCAGATTGCAGTAATGCACATTAACCTTAGCAAACGAACCCATTGTTGCTTGTATGGTTTTTTGATTGTAAATATCAACACAATCGTGCGAAGCTAATATATTCCTTATTCCAAACCAGTTGGCGGTTCTGACAATAGTACCGAAATTTCCCGGGTCGCGAATTGAGTCTAACATTAAGATTTTCTCTTTTTTCAGAGTCTCTTTTTTAAAGTCGGATTCTTTTATTCCGGCTACTGCAAGCACCTGATTTGGTGTTGACAAGCTACTTATAGATTTTAATTCCTTTTCCGAAACTAATGTATAAGGGACTTTCTTTTTATCAATAAGAGTTTTGTTATCGGTAATCCATTTTTCAACGGCGTATATTTGCTCGATTGGCTTTTTTGCCAAAATTAATTCCAATACGTTTTTATCGCCTTCAACCACGTATGCCGACAATTGAGTGCGGTATTTCTTTAGTTTTAAAGAATTTATTGTTTTTTTTTGTTGAATGGATATTGCCATTTTTTAATCTAAATAAAAAAAACGAAGTAAGCGTCAACGACTTACTCCGTTTCACACAATTTAAAAAACAAATAATTTACTCCGCTACAACTTCAAAAGGTATTTCAACTGAAATATCCTTATAAATTTTGGCAGTAGCAGTGTATTTTCCTAGTTCTTTAATAGCTTCGCCGTCGAGAACAATTTTCTTTCTATCGATTTCAATTTTGTATTGTTCTTTAATAGCTTCAGCTATTTGAATATTATTAACGGAGCCGTATATTTTACCCGACTCGGCAGCTTTTGCTCCAATTTTAAGCATAACATCTTTCAAAGATTCGGCAACCAATTCAGCTTCCTGTCTGGTTTTCTGTTCTTTAAAAGCTCTTTGTCTTTGAGTTTCGGCTGCAATTTTTTTATTGGTTTCGGTAGCCATAACAGCAAGTCCTTTTGGGATTAAGTAGTTATTGGCGTAGCCGTCTTTTACTACAACTATATCATTGGCATAACCTAAACCGTTAACATCTTGTTTTAGAATAATTTCCATAAATAATCTCCTTTTTCATTAATTATTTTAACAAATCAGCTACGTAAGGCATAAGTGCCAAATGGCGTGCTCTTTTAATTGCTTTTGCCACTTTACGTTGGTACTTCAAACTTGTACCTGTTAAGCGACGTGGTAATATTTTACCTTGTTCGTTTACAAATTTAAGCAAAAAGTTTGCATCTTTATAATCGATGTATTTAATGCCACTTTTTTTAAATCTGCAATATTTTTTCTTTTTAACATCAACCGCAATTGGGGTTAAGTATTTTATATCATTTCCTTGTGTTGCCATATTATACCTCCTTAATTTTCTACTTTATTAGTTTCTTTCTTAGCTTGAATATTAGCTCTGCGTTTTTCGGAGTATGCAACAGCGTGTTTATCCATTGCTACCGTTAAGAAACGCATGATTTTTTCATCACGTTTGAGCATCAATTCAAATTCCTGTATCAAGCTACCTTCAGCTTGGTATTCGATAAGGTAATAAAATCCGTTGGATTTTTTTTGTATAGGATAGGCCAATTTACGCAATCCCCAATTGTCTTCGAAGATTATTTTAGCTCCTTTTTCTTTCAGGAACTTAACAATCTTTTGTACCGCTTCCTTCATCTGGTCTTCAGATAAAACGGGAGTTAAAATGAAAACGGTTTCATAATTTCGGTTCATCTTTTTAATTATATTGGTTAAACTTAATTTTTTAGAGTTTGCAAATATACAATTTTTCTGTCATTTTCAAACTTTTACAACATTTTTATTTTTAATGCCTTGCAAAAATAATTTTCGCATCAGCTTTTACAACGATTTTAATTTGTTGTTTACTACGTCGTAAACTTGCTCTACACTTATGTTTCGCATGCACTTAAAATGTTTTTGCGGACAAGCATTATGTCCGTGTTTACCGCAAGGACGGCAACTCAATGTGTTGTCCTCAATTACTATGCTGTTATCGGAATATGGGAAAAATCCTAATTTTTCGACAGTTGGACCATAAATGCCGACAATATACACATTTTCAAAAGCCGAACCAACGTGTATCGGCGAACTGTCGTTGCTTACCAAAATATCGGATTTAGAAACAAGAGCGGCAAATTGCACTAAGTTTATTTTGCCTCTTAGGTCTAAAACGTTGGTTTTATCGTTAATTTTCAAGTCTATTTCCTTTTCTTGCTCGCTGCCTGTAATAGCAATGAGCACATCAGGATGATTGGATAATTTTTCAATAAGTTGAGCGTAATTTTCTGCAAGCCACATTTTTGTAAACCATTTGCTACCCGGAGCTACAACTATCAGTTTTTCAAAATGTTTAACAACTTTTTGTTTTTGCAAAATTTCTTCTACATGATTATTATCATCAGACGAAGGATACAGTCGTGGCATCACGGTTTTGTCCTTATTGTCGAAATCAATCAAACTGAGCAATCTATCGACTTCGTGAATTTTAGCTCCGTATCTGACTTTTTTGGTCAGCATAAAAGCTCCTGTCGATATATCAAAGCCAATGCGATTTTTTATGCCTGCAAATTTTGCAATAGAAATAGACCTTATGTAACGATGCGGAATAATTGCGTGTGTGTAATTCTCGGCTTTTACCGTTTTAACGATATTTAAAAACCATTTAAACCCTTTTTGAGTTTTGTTTTTGTCGTACGTAATTATTTTTTCAACCAATGGATTGTTTGATAATAATATCTTGCAATTTGGCTGTGTTAGGTAATGAATTTCGGCTTCGGGATACCTTATTTTAATTGCCTCAATTAAGGCAGTTGACAAAATAATATCGCCAATAAAAGCAGTATGAATTATCAGTATTTTCATAGCAAATTCTAATCTTCGTCGGCTTGGAATCTGTATCCTAAACGTTTGGCTGTGAGCATTTTTGCGTTCATAAAATCGCTGTTCATTTCGGCTACGCTAACGGTTTTAAAAACATCGTAAGGTGGGATTAGCAAGTCGAAATTAACAGTGTATCTAATCGCCGATTCGCATATTTCTCTGACTTTTTCGGGAGTGATAATACAACTCGAAAAGTTATTGTAAAGCTGTCCTAATTCTCTCTTACCTTCTATGTAGTAATGGTTCTCGCAGTTGATAAAAATACGACCAACCATGTATCCCAAGTCGTTAACACGGTCGTATTTAAACGAATCGGACAAGTAGTTGTAAATCATTATCATACCGCAGTACGAACGCTCCTTCTTTTCGCTTATATATTGTGTACGCATTACCTCATGATTTCTCGAAAACTCAAAAATATTGGTATGCATAAGCAAAATAATTGTATCGCTGCCGAAACTGACCTTTATTTTGAAGTCGTTGTATTCGGTGTAACTAAACTCAACATTAGGCATACCCACCGACCTCTCGTTAAACTCGGCTTCCATTTGCTTAAAGGTGTCTTTAAACATCTGAAAAGTCTTTTTTGTCATTTGATAAA
The DNA here is from genome assembly GCA_028697555.1 of Lentimicrobiaceae bacterium. Classification (NCBI taxonomy): domain Bacteria; kingdom Pseudomonadati; phylum Bacteroidota; class Bacteroidia; order Bacteroidales; family Lentimicrobiaceae; species Lentimicrobiaceae bacterium. Next base: position 17,707 of record JAQVEX010000005.1, read on the forward strand.
TGTCTTGTTTAAAAAGAGCCTTACGCCTCAAACCCATGTATAAATCTTCGTTTGGTAATATGTCCATAATATATTTTTTTTGTAAAATTACACATTTTTTCAATTTAAGCAATTGCGATTTTTTTGTGGTGGGTGATGGGTGGTGAGTGATGGGTGAGTTTCGAGTTATGAGTTATGAGTTATGAGTTATGAGTTATGAGTTACGAGTTACGAGTGGTTCGACATTTTCGGTTGCTGAGCTTCAAAAACTTCGGTCGCTGAGTGCCGTAGGCGTATCGAAGCGCCGAAGTGTTAATCGTTCTCCATTTTCTGCATTTCGATACACCGATATTTCGCTATGCTCAATATCGGCACTCAATGACTCCCGAAACTTCGGGAAACCCGCAACACGTTAGCCATTAGCTAAGAGCTAGAGCCAAAAGCTAACAGCCAATGGCTAATGGCTAAGATATTTACCAAACACCAACATAATCAAATAATAACTACTTTTGTTATCGTTAACTTAGAATATTATTTGTGGATTTTGCACAGTATTTGATATAAAAGTGATTATGACTATGAAAAAACATTATATAAAAATAGCGATTGCATTATTGGTGCTGATATTTGTTTTTGGACGAGCATTTTCGGACAACAATCAGATTGAAAACATGATTTATACCGACTCGGTTTATATTTCCGGAATAAAATCGGTGCAGTTAGAGAAGAATGGATTAATGCTTTCGGAACCTGTTATTACGCTTAATTCAGGCGATTATTTGAATTTAAGTTTTGATGATTTTGATTTGAATATCAACGACTTATACTACACCGTTTTGCACTGCGATTTTAATTGGAAGCAGTCGGAAATATGGCAAAACGAATATTTATATTTGGATATGGAAGACCAAATTACCGACTACGAATATTCTTTCGGGACTTTGCTTCCGTACGTGCATTACAACTTGGTTTTTCCGAACGACAGGATTGTTATCACAAAATCGGGGAATTATATTTTGCAGGTTTACACAAAAACTCCAGATGGTGGTAAACACGTGTATTTCACAAAACGCTTTTACGTTGTTGAGCCGCTGACCGATATTATCGGCTCGGCGAAACGAGCAGCTTCGGCGGAATATTTTGACACAAAGCAAGAAGTCGATTTTACCGTAAACACCGGCGATTTGTACGTTTCGTCTCCATTTCAGGAAATTAAGGTTGCAGTTTTGCAAAATTACCGTTGGGATAATGCTTTGCTTGATTTGAAACCTAAAATGGTGAGAAACAATATTATTGATTACAACTTCGACGACGACAGAAATTTATTTGACGGCGGCAACGAGTTTAGATATCTGAACTTGCGTACATTGCGAAGTGCCATTGACAAAATCGCTCATATTGAATACACCGATACAATACACAAAGTTTACACTCGACCCGAAAGTTTCAGGACTTTTAAAAATTATATTTTTGAAAAAGATGCAAACGGTAAGTATTTTTTGGAAACCGACGACGAAAGGTCTGTAAACACTATGGGAGAGTATGCAGAAGTCCATTTCAGACTTTCGGCTCCGGCTCCAAATGTTGAAGGCGATTTTTATGTTGCAGGCAGATTTAACGATTGGAAATACAATCACGAAAACATAATGACGTACGACTACAGAAATAAGGCGTACACAGCAAACATAATTCTAAAACAGGGTTATTACGATTACGTTTATATGTTTGTCGATAGAAAAAATCTGGTTGGCGATGTTACCGTTGTTGAAGGCAATCATTCCGAAACAGTTAATATTTACACGGTTTTGGTGTACTACAAAGCTATCGGTAGCAGATACGACCGTCTAATAGGATTTCTTGAAATTGAGAGCGGAAAGTAAATTTCAGTTCAAACCGGTTGTAAAATTTTTAGGATATTTTCCCGAAACATCGGTATAATACGACTTTATCTTAATCATATCATCGGTAGGATTGTTGGAAGTGTAGATTAAATCGACGATACCGCCTTTTTTCTTTTTGTAATCCAAATAACCGATTGCAATAGGAATATTAGCCGAATCGGCTATTGTGATGGCTCCCCTCTTCCATTTGGCAGTGCGTTTTCGAGTGCCTTCGGGTGTGATTGCCAAAATAAATTTTTCGTTCTGTTTTATTTCCGAAATTATATCCTTAACAAATCGAGCTGAATTGCTTCTGTCAACAGGTATAGCTCCTAATTTTTTCAATAACAAACCCAATGGAAACCAAAAAAATTCTTTTTTAATGATAATTTTCGGTTTAATACCCAAATTCATAAAGCCAAACCAACCTATAATAAAATCGAAGATGCTTGTGTGTGGAGCTATTACGACAATATATTTTTGCGGTAAATTCAGAACATCGTTGGTAATTTGCCAACCAATCATCCGTAATATTTTTTTTGAAATTTTCTCCGACATTTTATTCCAAAGTTAATTTCAAATTGTCGATTAAATCGGCGATATTGTTATTTTTTTCAATAAGCATTTCAACCTTTTTTTCAGGCGAAACGTAAATACTTTCCTTGTTTTCGTCGGGTTTTACTACGACCTGATAAGAAATTGTGGTATTTTTTAATTTCTTTCTGATATACTCCATCCAATCGTTGCTTGTAGTTTTAAGTTTATCGGCTAAGATATCGTTTTTTACCGTAAAAACAATTTCGGCACCCTCGTTAATAACAGGTTGATAGTCGAAAAAGGCAGATTGCAGCAAAAAGTCCTTTTGAGTTTCTTCGATATATTCATTCAAAGCTGCCGACAATTCGGTTTCGGTAAATGTTTCATTTTCTTGTGGTGTGTTGTCAACTTCGTCAGTATCATCTTCTTGCTTATCGCCGTCTTGGTCTGTTGCAGTGTTAATAACATCTTTCAGCGAAAACGAAAACGCAGGTTTTATAAAATCCTGACTTTTATCGCTTATTTCAGATTTTTTTTCAGCAACCTGTTCCTCTACTTTATTATCAACAATTTCATCGGCAACGGGTTCGCTTTGATAATCGTCCTCGACTTCAGTTGGTTCTAAATCGTCAGAAGTTTCAGGAATATAATTTTGTTCAGGTTCTTCAACTTCGTCAAACGCATCAACTTCATTATCAACAATATTATCGTCGTCATCAAGTTCCTCAGAAACTTCGGCTATCGGTTTGTCATTTTTTTTTTCGTTCAAATTTGAACTTTGCTGATTGGTCGTGGTTTGATTTGTAGCTGCTCCAGCTCTCTGCCTAAGTTGCATAATTTTTATAAAAGCTACTTCTATGCTCAAACGCTTGTTATTAGCGAGTTTATAATCTACATCCAACTGCGAAACAATGGCAAGAGCACGGTACAAAAACATTAAATCTATTGATGCAGATTGTTGTTTGTACTTTTCAACAACGGTTTCGCCTGTTTCTAAAAGCGAAAGTGTTTGTGCATCTTTGCACATGAGCAAGTTTCTCAAATGCTCGGCAAAGCCCGTAATAAAATGACTTCCCTCAAAACCTTTGTTTATAACGTCGTTGAACAAAATAAAAACATCTGCCAATTTGCCATTCCACAGATAATCAACAATTTTAAAATAATAGCTGTAATCTAAAATATTCAAATTGTTGATAACCAACTCCGTACTTATCTTTTTGTTGCCTAAATTCACCATTTGGTCGAACATAGACAAGGCATCTCGCAGAGCTCCGTCAGATTTTAAAGCAATGTAATTCAGTGCTTCCTTAGTAGTTTCGACGCCTTCGCTTTTAGCAACAAATTCAAGATATTTTACAATATCATTAACGCCAATCCTTTTAAAATCAAAGATTTGGCATCGAGAAAGAATTGTAGGAATTATTTTGTGTTTTTCGGTAGTAGCAAGAATAAATTTAGCGTATTTAGGCGGTTCTTCCAAGGTTTTCAAAAAAGCATTAAAAGCAGCAGTACTAAGCATGTGAACCTCGTCGATTATATACACTTTGTACTTCCCCGACTGTGGCGGTATTCTAACCTGATTAACAAGGTCGCGGATATCGTCAACGCTGTTGTTCGATGCAGCATCTAATTCAAAAATATTAAAGGCAGCCGACTCATTGAACGAAACGCAGGATTCGCACTCATTGCATGGCTCGTAGTTTTCGGTAATATTCTGACAATTTATAACCTTAGCCAAAATACGAGCACAAGTCGTTTTGCCTACTCCCCTTGGTCCACAAAACAAAAACGCCTGAGCCAACTGATTGTTTTTCAATGCATTTTTTAAAGTATCTGTAATGGTTTTCTGCCCTACAACACTTTCGAAAGTCGAAGGACGATATTTACGCGCAGATACGACAAAATCATTACTCATAACTGAAACTTGTTTCTATTATTTATTATTCTTCAAAATTACAATAATTCTTCACTTGTCAAAAAAAATTTTTGAGTGGTAAGTGGTTCTACATTTTCGGTCATTTCAACATTTTTGGTTGCTGAACTTCAAAAACTTCGGTCGCTGAGTGCCGAAGGCGTATCGAAGCGCCGAAGTTTTAATCGTTCTCCATTTTCGGCATTTCGATACACCGATATTTCGCTTAGCTCAATATCGGCACTCAATGACCGAAAATGTCGCAACTCGCACAAACCACCATTCACCACTCGAACAATAATAAAAAAATATTTTCAATTGTTACTTTTAACCCAAGTATTTTATTGTTTTAAATATTTTTTAACTTTGTACCAAATATTGTTTATGCTGATAATTACAAATAAAATAACGCACCGCATTAAGTTTATTTTTGAACTTATATTTTCGGATATGCTCAATATAGACATTGATTTTACTACCAATATCGACGATTTTAATTCTTATCAAGGTGCAAAGATAAGCTACGGAGTTGGCTCTACTAACAGCAATTGCTACTTTTACGCTTCTTCCCTTTTATTTGAAAAACATATTTCGCCTAAACTTTTAGATTTCGGCACTTACAAAAACGAACCCATAATTTTCTGCACTTCCGATGAAAATTCGCTGTTGCCTTTCGATATTTTTGCAGCAAGTTTTTATTTAGTCAGTCGGTACGAAGAGTATTTGCCTTTTGAAGCCGATGCTCACGACAGATTTCCAGCGGAAGAAAGTGTCGCCTTAAAAAACAATTTCTTACACAAACCTTTGGTAAATATTTGGGTTGAATGGCTCAGAAATATTTTAAACGAAAAATTTCAATCGCTTAAAATTCAAAAATTGCCTTTCAGATATTTGCCCACAATTGATGTTGATTCTGCCTTTAAGTACAAGCATAAGGGATTTATCAGAAATTTAGGCGGTATTTATTCAGACCTGAAAAATAATTCGTTTAGCGTATTTTTGAAAAAACTTGCCGAACGTAAAGATGTGATTTTAAACAAGTTACCCGACCCTTTCAATACTTTTGATGTTTGCATTGACTTGCACAAAGATTTTGACAAATATCCTTTTTACTTCATATTGTTAGCCGATTTCTCAAAAAACAATCCTAATATTTCCTATTCTAGTTGGAATTTCAGAAATATTATTCAGCAGTTATCCGATTACGGCAATGTGGGTATTCACCCGTCGTATCAAACTTTTGATAATAAGAATTTGATGTTGGAAGAAATAAACCGACTTCAAGACATAATTAGTACGAAAATCAACTCGTCGCGGCAACATTTTTTGCGTTTCAAATTACCCGAAACTTACCATATTTTAATCGACAATAATATCACAAACGATTATTCTATGGGTTATTCGCAACATGTGGGTTACAGAGCTTCCATAGCTTATCCGTTTTATTTCTTCGATTTGTCTCGCGACTACAAAACCAACCTGATGATACATCCGTTTGCCGTTATGGACGGTGCTTTGAAACCGTTTGTAAAAACCAACGAAAGTGTAAATGTTGTAAAACAATTGGTAGATGAGCTTTACGAAGCCGGCGGAGTTTTTACTACCGTGTGGCATAACCACGCACTGACAACAGACGAAGACGGAACCGACTGGCTTAATATTTACAAAGAGATTTTAAATTATTTGAAACAAAAACAACAATGACGGACATTGTTTTTTATAATAGAAACGAAATAGACGTGGAAAAGTGGAACGATTCACTTAAAAAAGCACGCAATTACAATGTATATGCCGATAGTTTCTATTTGGATGTGGTTTCGCCTGGTTGGTCGGCTTTGGTTTCGGAAGATTATAAGCATTTGTTTCCGTTGCCGAACAAGAAAAAGTTTGGGATTAACTACATAATTCAACCTGTTTTGTCGCAACAGTTGGGACTGTATTCGGAAAACGAAATCACGCCTGATATTTTGTTTCAGTTCATTAATAAAATTCCAAAACGCTACGGTTTTGTGAAGTTGTTTTTGAATGAAGGCAACATGTTCAACAATATGAATATGCCCATGCAACGAAATTACACTCTGCAAATTCCTGATAACAGAGACGATATTCGCAATAATTACTCTACAAATTTGAAGCGAAACTTGAAGATTGCAAATGCCGGCGAAATTGAGATAGTTTCGGACTCAAACCCTAACGAAGTTATTAGTCTGTTCAAACACAACAAACAAAAGGAGTTGGAGAATTTTAACAACAGTATTTATATTGCTTTGCAAAAATTGTGCAAGAACACCAACCCTAATTGGCAATGCAAGACGTACAAAGCCGTTAGCGACAACAAAACCGTATCAGGCATGACTGTAATAGAATACGGTTGCAAGTCTGTTTTTTTGTTTTCGGGAAATTCCGAAGCCGGAAAAGAAATAAGAGCTCTACCCTATTTAATTGATTGGTATTTGCACAATTGCGATAAAAAAATAAAAGTTTTTGATTTTGAAGGTTCCAACAACGAAGGCTTAGCTAGGTTTTATTCTTCTTTCGGAGCCGATAAAGTAGATTATGCGTACTATTTTAGGAAGAGTACGTTGTTATTTTTCTTAAAGTAAGGTTTCGTCTAATAAACTTCGCTATATAGTTTTTAAGTCCGAAGTTCTGAGTCAGGAGTTATGAGTTTTGAGTTGAGAATTCTGACACTCAGAACTCTCCCGAAACTTCGGGACAGAACTCGAAACTAAACCGTACCACAAACTTAAAGCCCAATCCAAACAAATTATGTAAAGTCGTTGTTAAGAAAAATCTCACCTCGTAAACTCCGCTCTTTCTCCACGTTTTCTTATCATTAACAATCCCATGAAAGTAAGAAATCCGTTTACTAATAATATTTCAAATCCGAAATTATAACCCCAAAGCAATTGTTCGGAAAATTCATCAAGCAAAATACTGATAATAGGACAGATAACAGCAACAACGGGTACGTATTTATCTTTTAGGTTGAACTTGGTAAACAATCCGAAGGCGTATAAACCTAACAAAGGACCGTAGGTGTATCCGGCTATGGTAAATAGTTTGTCAATAACCGCCTGGTTGTTTATGGCTCTGAACACAACAATAACTATCAGAATAACAGTTGCGAAAGCGAAATGAACTCCGTAACGGATTTTTCGTTTTTCCTTTTCGTTTAGGTCGTCGCGCTTGCTTAGTCCTAAAATATCAATTGTAAAGGAACTTGTAAGCGATGTTAAAGCTCCGTCGGCGCTGGGATAAGCTGCCGAGATAAGACCAATAAAAAACACTATTCCGGCAACAACACCAAGATGTTCAAAAGCTATATGCGGGAAAAGGTCGTCGGAACGCAAAGGCAATGTTATGCTTTTTGAACTAGCGTAAATGTACAACAAAGCACCCAAAATCAAAAACATGAAGTTAACTATGACTAGGATAAAGCTAAACGTAAACATGTTTTTTTGTGCCGATTTAATATTACGGCAACTCAAATTTTTCTGCATCATTTCTTGGTCTAAGCCGGTCATAACAATGGTTATAAACATGCCGCTAAAAAACTGCTTTAAATAATGTCGCGGACTGTGCCAGTCGGTTTCAATTACTTTTGAATATTCGCTGTTAAAAACTTGTGCAAACATTTCATTAGCACTAAAATGCAGTTCCTTACTGATGAAATAAATTGTAAGTCCCACAGCCAAAAGCATAAATGTTGTTTGCAAGGTATCAGTCCAAATTATGGTTTTTACACCGCCTTTAAAAGTGTATAAAATAATCAGTATAATAAAAATTAAAACCGTAACGCCAAAAGGTACATTCCATGCATCGAACATGAATACTTGCAACACGTTTACAACCAAAAACATACGGAATGAAGCACCAATTACTCTGGAAATTATAAAGAAAAACGAACCTGTTTTGTACGACCAAAATCCGAAACGTTTTTCCAAATAAGTGTATATTGAAGTCAGATTCAGTTTATAATAAAGTGGTAGTAAGATAGTGGCTATTACGGCGTATCCGAATAAATATCCCAACACAACCATAAGGTAGGTAAACTGTGTTTCGCCAACCCAACCCGGAACCGACATAAAGGTTACTCCCGAAAGCGATGCTCCAATCATGCCGTAGGCAACAACATACCAAGGCGAAGAACGGTTTCCTATGTAAAAGCCCTCGCTGTCGGCTCTACGAGCGGTTATCCACGTTACTACGAACAATATTGCCGTATATACTACAAAACAAATTAGAATAATATTTGGTGTCAATTTTTTATAATTTTAGTTATTGTTTTTTTATCTGCTTTGCAAAAGCCAGCAAATCCGAGAATTTATGATTGATAAATGTATCGGATTCAGTTATTTTGCTCTGATTGCCTACATACGCAGTAAGCATGCCCAAGCGGTAACCGAAAAGCATATCCGAACACATATCGCCTACCATAACGCTTTTTGTAAAAACCACATCGGGAAAATCGCTGCGAGCTTCAAGAGCCATTCCTACCGATGGCTTACGCATTACACTGTTAGATGTTTTGAGTTCGGGACAGAAATATATTTTATCTATTCTGCCGCCGTTTTTAACAATTCTGTCGGTCATAAAGTTATGAATATCGTTTAATTGCTCGATGGCCATAAGACCTTTACCTATGCCTTGTTGATTGGTAACGACAAAAATTCTGCTGAAAAGTTTAGACAAAATAGCGAAAGCATCCAATACTCCGGCTAAAAATTCAAATTCATCAACCGATTTTACGTAATCACCGACTATACGCTTGTTGATAACTCCGTCTCTATCAATAAAAATTGAATATCCTTCTGTAATTTCAATCATAAGTTCAGGTTTCTAATAAATTCATCGGCTTTGGCGTAGTCGGACGGAATTCCGATATCTAAAAACTCTCCGTCGGATTTAAAAGATTGGAAATGATATTTTTGTGTGTATTTTTTCAAGAAATCATTTTCCATAGAAAAAACTTTGTCTTTGATTTCCAAAAGCACATTTCTGTTCAAAACATAAATGCCACCGTTTATCAATCCGCTTTCGTGGCAATTTGCTTGCTTTTCGACAAATTTTTCAATTCTGCCGGTTTTGTCAGCATCAATGCTACCGTAGCGACTAATATCTTCAACCGTTTTGGTTGCAATTGTAATATCTGCTTGCGTAGTATTATGAACATCAAGCATTTGGGTAAGGTTAACATTAAAAATTGTGTCGCCGTTTAAGACAAAAACCTTATCGTTTTTAGTATGACTTAAAGCGTATTTGATTGCTCCGCCTGTCCCAAGCGGTTCAAGTTCGGAAACAAATTGTATTTGTAAATCAAAATTGTAATTCAAATTATTGATTACGTACTCTCGCAGATATCCAACCGAGATGTACGCCTTACCAACATTGTATTTTTGCAAATATTTTAAAACGAAATACAAAAAAGGCTTTTCATTGACCGGAGCCATGCATTTGGGAATATCGCTCAAAACGCTTTTAAGTCGAGTTCCTTTACCGCCAGCAAGTATAATAGCTTCGTTCATGTTATTTTCTGATATTAGCAAAAAGTTCTTCTTCAACAAGCTGACAAATAATGTGTCCTATAAGAATGTGAGCCTCCTGAATACGTGGTGTATCGCTCGAAGGCACGTTGATAAGGTGCTTGCAATGATTTTTCATTTCGCCGCCGCTTTCGCCTGTAAGAGCCACGCATGTCATTCCTAGCTTGTTGGCTTCTTTAAAAGCATTTACAACATTAGCCGAATTTCCCGAAGTGCTTATTCCTACAATTATATCACCCTTTTTGCCGACTGCTTTAACCATTCGGGAATAGACTTCGTTATACGAATAATCGTTTGCTACAGCCGTCAGATACGAAGTGTTAACGTGCAGAGCTTCGGCTTGCAATGGTGGACGATCAAAGTAAAAGCGTCCCGAAAGTTCAGCTGCCAAATGTTGTGCATCGGCTGCGCTGCCTCCATTTCCACAAAATAAAACCTTACCTCCGTTCTTATAACAATTTATTATTTCGGCAGTAACATCGCTAATGACAGTGGGTAGCTTGTCAGAGCTCAGAATAATGTTTTTAACATCTATACTGCTTTTAATTATATCTTTTACTTTTGATTTCATCTGATAAAAGTAATTATTATTTGTTTTTATAAGTCCAAGTTTCTATTCCTTTCTGAGTAAATCCGAAATTGAGTACTTTTCCACCCATCTTATTAAGAGCGCAAATAACATCGTACTTTACCACTCCCGGACAATAGAAAAAGAAGAAACCTCCACCTCCTGCTCCGCTTATTTTACCGCCTACAGCTCCCGCCTCGATAGCGGTTTGGTACACAGCATCGATAGACGGATTGGTTATCTCGTCAGCCATTTGTTTTTTGTATTGCCAACCCGAATGCAACATATGCCCTATCTTCAACAAGTTGCCGCTAAACAAAGCCGCCTTCATTTCTTTGACTTGCTCTTTTAATTTATGCATCGCTTCAATAGAATCTTTGTTACCGCTCTTAACATTTCTTTGCTGACTTTCGATAATTTTACTCGACAATCTGCTGGTTTCGGTATTGTATAACACCAAATTGTTGCTGAGCTCAAACAATACCTCATCGTCTAATCTTAACGGATTAACAATAACCTTATTGTTTTCGTAAAATTCCATATAGTTTGCTCCGCCAAATGTTGCAGCATATTGGTCTTGCTTGCCACCTGCCATTTTCAAGTCTTCTCTTTCTATTGAATATGCCAAATTTGCTAAATCGTAATCACCAAAAGGCAATTTAAACCACTCGGCAAAGGCTCCTAATATTGACACTACCACCGCCGATGAGGTTCCCAATCCGGAACCCGGAGGTGCATCAACAGCGAGAGTAATTGTGAAAGACAATGGCTTTTTAACATAATCTCTAACTACTCTGTTGTACACACCTGCAACCAAAACTCCTGCATGATCGGTCGGCAATTCCTCAACCGAATCGAAAATTATTTTACTTATTTTGTTCGTTTTAAAATCAACCAACTGTATGATTATTTTATTGGTATTGGTTGGTTCTATAGTTGTATATGCATATCGGTTGATGGTAAAATTTAATATCGCTCCGCCGTAGATATCGCTATATGGGGACACATCTGTACCGCCGCCTGCTAAACTAATTCGTAATGGTGCTTTTGCTCGAATGTACATTTTCTATTTTTTGTATTAATCAACAAAAGTACATAATTTTTGATGTTAAGGAAATATATTTTAGCCTTTAGCTTTTGGCTTTTGGCTGTTGGCTGGGTCTAGCCAATGGCTAATGGCTAAAAGCTAATAGCTAATAATAATTTAACACCACAAAACGTGATATTTCAGGCGAAATACTATTTTTACGGAATGAAAACTACATATTTTATACGTATTGTTAGCTTATTGCTAATCAATTGCATTGCATTTGGATTGTCGGCTCAAACTGCTGATACTCCAACTTTTGGTAAAAGAGAAAAGCTCTCTAGAATTAAAGATGAACATTTGGACGAAATTTCGGGAATAGTTGAGAGTATCAAAAATCCGCACTGCTACTGGGTTCACAACGATAGTGGCGACGACGCCCTTGTGTATTTGATTAACAAACTTGGCTACACGGTAGCAAGAGTGCATTTGGTTGGAGGCAAAAATAGAGACTGGGAAGATATTGCAATAGGAAAAGATTCGCTCACCAATAGTGTTTACGTTTTTGTTGGCGATATAGGCGATAACCTTGCCCGACACAATATAAAACAAATACTGCGTTTTGAAGAGCCAGTCGTTATTGCAAATGATATAGTGCAGGATATCTATGTATCGGATTTTTGCACCATACATTTCGATTATTCAGATGGCAAAAGGGATGCCGAATCGTTGATGTTCGACCCTATTTCTCAGAACTTATACGTTTTTAGCAAAAGAGAAAAGAAAATACATATGTACGAATTGCCTGCATTTGGCAATTGTGGCGACACCCTTATGGCTATAAAACAATTAACAATAGACATTACTTATGCAACTGCCGCCGATATTTCTTTGGACGGTACTGAAATATTACTGAAAAACTACAGCAAAGTGCTTTACTGGAAAAGACATCCGGCACACACTATTGCCGAAACTATGATAAGAAAGGGTGAAAAAGTTAGATATATCCCCGAGCCACAAGGCGAAGCTATTTGCTGGACAAAAGACGGAAATTATATAACCGTTAGCGAGAAAAGAAATGTGGGAGAAATGCCTTTTTTGTTCTTGTATAGGAGGAAATAGCTTTTGGTGATGAGTGGTGAGTGGTGAGTGATGAGTGATGAGTGGTGGGTGATGAGTGATGAGTGATGAGTGATGAGTGATGAGTGATGAGTGGTGAGTGATGAGTGATGAGTGATGAGTGATGAGTGATGAGTGGTGGGTGATGAGTGATGAGTGGTGAGTGATGAGTGATGAGTGATGAGTGATGAGTGAATAGCGTGTTCCACCAACCACTGACCACTACTTTTTAGTGCTGACAAATTTCTCCTTCAAACTCTTGCCGTATCTGCGTGAAGCGAATAATACTTTGCCATTTGACAATGTAACGGATAATTCTTTCGGGACAAAACGCTTTATATATTGGGGATTGAGTAATAGGCTGTTGCTCAAAATTAAAAAGTTAAAATCGGAGATGAGCATATCTTTGTAATAGCCTAAGTTTCGGTGAGCTGTAATGTATTTTTCGGGGTCGTTATTGTCGTCTATAAAAACTTTGGTAACTACGCCATCGGCTTGCAGATAAATTATTTTTTTAACTTCAACAAACTCAACGCCTCCTTGGGCTACATGAAACGCCACTTTTTCTATATTTTGCTCAAAACCTTTGTTTAACATAGATAATAAAACTCCAACTTTCTGGTTGTAGTTAGAATTCATTAAACGTTTGGTCGCTTTGTTTATAGCTTCAATAAGTTCGTCAATATCAAGTGGTTTGTATAAATAATCTATTGCCGAATACTTTATAGCTTTAAGAATGTAATCTTTATCGCCTTCGCCTGTAATAAATATGATTTCGAAATTAATAAGATTGTCGGATTTGAGTTTGTTAAGCAAATCAAAACTGTTCCCTACGGGAAAACGTATATCTAACAAAACAATATCGAAACTGTTATTTTTAATAAGTTCGTAAGCATCTTCCAAAGTCGTTGCTATTTGGGGTTTTTCAAGCAAATTTAACCTGTTTTCCAAAGAACTTTTAATGTATAAAGCTGTAGCATTTATATCTTCAACAATCAGTATTTTAATATCTTGTTCCATTAGCAGTTAATTTTTTGTCAAACCTTATTTATTATCTTTAATAGTAATTTTCAAGTTTAAATTTAATTTCAACTATTGTTCCCCCTATAGGGTTATCCGATATATTTATAGAAATATCATATCCTAATTCTCTAAGAACTTCGGCACGCTTATTAACCAACTGCATTCCCCTGGACTTGTGCGTTGCAATTCTCTTCTTTTTCCTTTCTTCCGATTTTTTTCTACCAATACCGTCGTCGGTTATTTTGCACACAATTACATCGTTTTCTTCTGAAAATTCAACACTCATATTACCATTTCCTTCTTTAGGAATTAAGCCATGCATTACGGAATTTTCAACAAAAGGTTGAATAAAAAATGGCGGTATATATTTTTCTAATATTTGCGGATTTTGAACTTTAATATCGAAGGTTATTTTTTCGTCGGGATAATCCATTTTTGCCAACTGAACGTACAATGTAAGCATACCTATTTCTTCTTGCACCGAAACATTATTGTTATAGCCGTCTCCTATTAATATTTTTGTGTTTTTTATAGATGCCTCCATACTTTTACGTATAAGACGAGAAAATTTAACCAAGTAGTTATTTGCTTGTAATTTATCGTTGGCGTTGATGAAGTTTTGAATTGATGTTAATGAGTTAAAAACAAAATGAGAGTTTAGGTTGGTCTGCAAAATAGCAACTTCCTGAAATTTTATTTTTCTTTTGTTTTCTATGTTTTTAAGTTTGTTTTTTAAATAATAATACGTTACAAAAGCAATCACCAACAGTAATACTGAAAGAATTATAAAAGCAACTTTATAAAAATAAGGTTCTTTCCAAAAAGACAGCTCGACAACAATAGGTATTTCCTGTATAATGTCCTCGTCGTCAAGCAAATTACTACCACGCTTAGCTCTGATTTTATAAACATATTTTCCCGATTTTAAATTGGAATATATTGCCCTGCCCTGTTTATCATATCTGCTCCACTTTTCGTCGTGTCCTTCTAAAATATACGAATATTGTCGCTGTGTTGTTGAAGAAAATCCTACCAATTCAAAATTTATCGAAACATTATTTACATTTTTATCAACCTTAAAGCATAAAGGTTTGTTGTTACTCGAATAACCTACGCTCTTGCCGTTAATATCAGTTATAAACAAATTTTGTTTGCCGTAATCTGATGAAATGGCGTCCAAATCGACTTTGAAGATACCATTAACACAAGGCACATACATGTTGGAGCCTTTTATAAATAATCCTCCAGCTGCAATTTCTTGTCCTTCGTAGCCATTGCGATGGTTGTACATTTTATAATAAAGCGCTTTTTCGTTGTAAAATTTTTTAAAATCAATGAAAAAAAGTTCGTGCGACGTGCCAACTATAATGTACTCGTTGTTGTAATCATTTATGCTTACAATATAGGAACTGAAAATATCACTTCCGACGCTACGAGCAGTTTGTGTAGCTTTATCAAAATGGTATAAACCTTTTGTTGTTCCAATCCACAAGTTATCATACGCATCGATGTGCAAAATAATAACTATACCCCTTAAAATGTTGTTAAAAATGGAATCCGAATTTGTTAGCTTATTTTCATTTTTATCATAATAAAGTAGGTTTTTCAGAGACCCCATCCATACGTTGCCGTTTTTTTCGATGGCAAAAGATGAAGAACGTGTAGGTATTAACTTTTTAGTGCTGTCGATAAAATAATTGACATTAAGATTTTCATCAATCATTCCGAAGCTATGTCTGGCACCCACATACACTATCTTATTTTTACTATCGTAGGCAGTAGTTACGCTAACATTATTTGTAATAAGTTTTGTTTTCCCATCTTCTAACATTACAACACCATCTTGCGAAGGAAAAAACAAGCGATTTCTGTCGTCTTTGCATGCAGAAAAATAAAACGAAGTTATTGGTACGCCATTGTTCAGCGGAGTTTGTATTTTGGTGTACTTAGCTTTATCAAGGTCAATTTTGTACAAACCGTTCATATATGCTCCGGCATAAGTATCTCCACGGTCGTCTTCAACTAAAGTCCAAATATTACTAATAAAACTTTTAGGATACGAAACTATAGGACAATTAAACAACTGAAACAAACCTTCGTCGGAACAAACCCAAATGTTTCCATCTAAATCTAAAATCGATTCGAAAGTATATTCCAAGTTTAATAGCCGTTCAATATATTTTATGTCGTTGCCGTAATCATAAACTAAAATATTACAACTAAACATACGGGGAATACTAATCAAAAGTTTTTCGACGGGAAAATTATTGACTTTTTCTACAACAACGCTACTGCCATCTTTAATGTACTTTAAATATGTTACACCCGAATAAATATCGCGTATTTCAAATTCTCTATCAGATAATCTGACATGTGAATAAAAAAGTTCGTTGCCCCAACTACCAATATCAACTATTTTGAATCCGTTTGTGCCATCCAACAATTTTAACTTATCTTGACAATACGAATATAAGCATCCATCGGAAACAAATAAAATTTCCCTTGAAACTCTGTTGTACACAATATAATCAAACTTAATAGATTGGTTTTCGGTGCTAAACTTGTTGATGATAATTCCATCTAAATTATATTCGAAAATGTATCCGCTACCATAAAGAAAAAAACTTTTATCAGCAACTAAAATATCTTCTCTAATGTTTCTGCCTAAAATTTTCTTAAGTTCAAAGTTTTTATAAGTGTAAACTCCGTCTTTTGTGTAAATAACAACTGTACCATCGTTGGTCTCGCCGATAAAATCGACGTATTCTAAATTTATAATAGTCTCAAAACTATCGCCGTTAAACTTAGCCAATCCGCCTTTTGTACCAACCCAAATATAACCTTTCGAGTCTTGAAATACTCTTTGAACTTGTACGTGCGGCAAACCGTGATTTGTTGTATATTGCTTATAGGGGATATTAGCAAACAAGGCATAGTCAAAACGGCATAAAATTAAAATAGCAATTAATGTAATCCGAAAATATAAGCTCATTTTAACATACATTTTATGCAAAATTAACAAAATTATTATAACAAATATAACCATTTATTAAAAAAAATGACCATTTTTTTTTTTTATAAACCACTTATTACTTAATATACCAACAATTGCTATTAGTGTCGTAAATTTGTGCTGGAAAATTAGCTACTAAATTTTATTGCTATGAAAACAAAATTACATGAAAAAATGTTGAAATATGCGGTTATTGTATTACCGTTAGTATTGTTGTTTTACTTAAGTTCTTGTATTGATGACGGTGGAGGAAATCAACCTCAGGGAACAGTGTCGGAAGAGATAAGCAACGACCAGGGTGGTTCGGTATCACATGGTGGTTACACAGTTTCGATGTTACCGAACTCATTAATGCAAACAGAAGCCAATCAAAATCCGAGTGTTACACTTTCGATTGAAGTTGGGGCAGAAACACCTACTTATATTCCGTCTGCTTACCAATTAGTTGGACAAGTTGTAAAATACGGACCCGAAGGCTTTGTTTTTAACTATCCTATGCTACTGTATTTCCCTGCCGAAAACGTAAATGATTACGAAAATCTAGTAGTGCTTTATTTTGACGAATCAGAGGAAGATTGGGTTGAAATTCAAATTTGCGAAATGTTAACCGAACCTAACAGAGTGGGAATATCAACACTTAAATTAGGTGTTTTTGCCTTAGCAAAAAAAACAAATTTGCGAAGCAACTTAAATTTAAACTATGGCGGAGTTAAAATTGGAAGATTTAGTCATGGGCATGTTCATTACTCATTAACAGTCAAAGAATTTATTCCTAAGTATCAAATGAGTCCCAGCGAAATTGCTAGAGTTATAGGCACTAATGTTATGTCGGGTTGGGGTCCCACCTCATACTTCCCTGCACGTAATCCTGTAACTATGACTTTACCTCTAGGGCAGTATTATATTTGGGTAAGTAAATTAGAAGTAAATACAGGAAAATGGATAACATATTCAAATCCGTGTTATGTAAACGTTGACAACCCTCTTGTAAGAGTTTTTCAAGGCTGGACAGATAACAGATCTACGGCTTTTGATGGCTGGTACGACCTAGAAGGTTGTCAATCAGGCGGCTCATGGGTAGAATATCGTCCCGGCGAATTACCGGCTGCTTCCGAAACCGTTGGTACCGGAAAGTTCCAAGCTACATTGACTTGGGTGAACTCTGAAAACTCAAGAGCAGACATCGATTTGCACATGTACGGACCAAATGATGTTCATATATACTGGGCTAACAAAAGCGAAACCGGATTCGCATTTGAATTGGACTACGACTGGTTGCAAGAATTAGGAAATGCTGTAGAAAATATATACTCTATTTCAGACAATTTTGCATCAGGACATTATAAAATTTCTGTATTACATTACTCAGGAGATCTCCCAAAGAGATATAATGTTAGAATTATAAACAACGGAGTGGTTAAAAACTTTTCGGGAACATTAAATGAAGCAAAAGAAGAAATAATTTTATACGAGTTTAATTATTAATTATTTATATATTGTTTTTTTGTAATTAACTTTTATTCATAGCCCTTAAGACTGCCTTAGATACTAAGGCAGTCTTTTTTGTGCATAGCACCAATGTTATACAGAATAAAAGTCATAAAAAAACAAATTCATTTCATATAAATGTAAAAAGGGGCGAATTTAGTTCGCCCCTTTTGTCATTTATTATACTTGGTAAGGATTAGTACCAGCCTCTTAGCTTCATAACTTCAGCAATTTTTTTAACTGAAATCATGTAAGCGGCTTCTCTAATTGTTACTTTGTATTCTTGAGCAAGATCCCAAATAGCGTTAAATGCTCTAATCATACCGGCTTCTTGTTTTTCTTCTACTTCTTTTTCTGTCCAGTAGAATCCTTGTAGGTTTTGTACCCATTCGTAGTACGAAACAAGAACACCGCCAGCATTGGTAACGATATCGGGAGTAACGATAATATTACGTTGTTTTAGAACTTCGTCTCCACCAGGTGTGGTAGGTCCGTTAGCAGCTTCGCAAACAAGTTTTGTGTTAACTATTTTCGCAACATCTTCGTTAATTGCATTTTCAAGAGCTGCAGGAATTAAAATATCTAATTGCAATCTCCAGAACTCGTCTGTTGTGATTGTTTTGGAACCTGGGAAGCCTAATAGGTTTTTATGTTCGCTGACATAATCAACCATTTCGTTGTAATCTAAGCCGTCTTCCTTATATATTGCATAAGGTCCGTTTTTGGGTTCCCATTCTGCAATAGCGATAGGTTTACAACCTTGTTGGCAAAGATTTTTAACTGTGAAACGTCCTGCATTACCAAAACCTTGAACTGCCACTCTAGCTTTTTTAATATCGATGTTCAATTTTTTTGCAGCTTCGCGAGCAACAATGTAAATTCCGTAGCCTGTTGCAGCGTTTCTACCTTCGGAACCACCAAAAGGAACAGGTTTTCCTGTCAATACTCCAAGAGTGTGTTGGTCGCCGTTAAGTTTAATGTACTCGTCGGTCATCCAAGCCATAATTTGAGCATTGGTGTTAACGTCAGGTGCAGGTATATCTAATTTTTCGCCAATATACTTGTGAACTCCTCTAACATAACCTCTTGCAAGTTGCTCTAATTCTCTTTTCGACAATTCTAACGGGTTACATATAACTCCTCCTTTACCACCACCGTAAGGAACTCCGATGATGCCGCATTTGAAAGTCATCCATACGGATAAAGCTTTTACCTCATCAGCATTTACATCCGGATGAAAACGGATGCCTCCTTTTGCAGGTCCTATTGCAGTGTTGTGTGAAGCCCTAAAGCCTTTAAAAACTTTTATTGAGCCGTCATCCATCTTAACAGGAATACTTACTTCAATAAGTCTTTCTGGTTCTTTCAAAATTTCATAGACACTGGGATCTAAGTTTAATTGGTCACACGCTCTTTTTACTTTCTGTTGCGCTCCAATTAGAGGATTCAAATTTTCTTTTGACATAATAGCCTCCTTTTATTTTAAATTGATTTATAAATAATTGTATTATATTTTAACATTACAAATGTAATATCTTTTTGTTAATTACAAGTCATTAATCATTATTTATTTTTTCTGTACAAAGATAAGAAAAAAAATAAAACTTGTTTGAAGGTTTTTGTACTTTTGTTTTGATATTCACTTTAACACAAAATAACGACTCAATTATGAATTATAAACTTTGGCTTACAATTATTTTTATTACTGCATTTTATTTCGATTTGTCGTCGTGTACAACTGCCGTAATATCAGGAAAACACACTGCTGATGGCAGACCAATTCTTTGGAAAGTTCGCGATACCGATTATCTTGACAACTGTGTAAAATATTTCGACGACGGCGAATTTAAATATGTAGGTTTGCTAAACTCTTCCGACACTAATTGTACTCAAATTTGGGCAGGATCTAATAATTTCGGATTTGCGATAATGAATAGTGCATCTTTTAATGTAAACATTGGAGATACCAGCGACAGCAACGACTACGAAGGTGTGTTTATGAAAAAGGCTTTGATGCGTTGCAAAAATCTATCCGATTTTGAAGCTCTGCTTGAATCTGAAAAACGACCTATGGGTTTGGCTGCTCACTTTGGCGTTATTGATGCAGAAGGTGGAGCTGCTTTTTATGAAGTAAATAATTACACATTCACAAAATTTGACGCCAATGATATTAATACTGCTCCGAATGGTTATATAATTAGGACTAATTATTCATTTACCGGCAAAGAAAACGTTGGCTACGGATACGTTAGATACAAAATTGCAAGTATTAATTTTGACGCAGTAAACTCGACCGCAGAACTGACTCCGAAATATTTAATTCAAACAGCTACAAGGAGTTTTATTAATCCCATGTTAGACGTTGACTACCGTAAAGAGTTCTCAAACCGTCCTTACACCGAAACGTTTGTCAGCTCCGATGATTTAACATCAAGAATTGGTACGGCATCGAATGTTGTTATAAAAGGTGTAAAGCCTTCGGACGATAAAGAAATGTCTGTTATGTGGACTAATGTAGGGTTTCCAAACACTTGCGTGTCTTTTCCGGTCATTGTAAAACATGGTGAATCGCTCCCTGATATCCTATTATGTAAAAATAATAAAAATTCTGCTCTTAACGAGTGGTCTAAGGAACTGAAAAAAAAATGCTACCCTATTGTTACTGTTGAAAAACCAAAATATCTGAAAATATCCGAACTCTTTAATAGTGAAAACACAGGCATTATACAAAAAATTGAAGTTATTGAAGAAGGTATTTTTGCTGAAACAAACTCGTTGATGGACAAATGGTACAACGCTCCGCCAAATAAAGGCGAAATGGAAAAACTATACAGTAATATTGAAAATAAAATTGTGGAGTTTTACAAAAATTAAAACCGAATTACATTTCGATTACGCCAAAATAGAATCAGGTTTTTGTTTTATGAAACCTTTTTCAAAAGCCAAATCAAACATGGTTTCAACAGCGTGCAGACCTTTATCGGGAATGTAATTACTATACTCGTTTACGTATAGATTTATGTGGTTTTGCATTACTTCATCGCTAATTTCTTGCGCGTGATTTCTCACAAAATCGCTAATTCCGCCATGTTTATAGGCAACATCTATGCTTTTTTGAATGGCATCTTCAATAATAGGCACATATTTACGATCGACTTTATTGCTTATAGCTATTGTTCCTAAAGGCACAGGAGCCGAAGTTTGCAATTCCCAAGCATTTCCTAAGTCGTGGATTAAGTTCAATCCTTTGCTTGCATAAGTAAACCTACTCTCGTGGATAATCACTCCGGCATCAACTTCACCTTTTATAATTGCATCTTCTATTTCGGAGAAAATCATTTCAACAGGAATAAAATCAATATCGGCACATAATTTTAATAATAAATATGCTGTCGTTTTTTTGCCGGGGATTGCAATTCTTTTGCCTTCCAAACTTTTAAGAAATGTTTTGTGTTTGCCAATCAAAAGCGGTCCTGTACCAAAACCCATTGCAGAGCCTACTCTAAGCATTTTGTATCTATCAGTTAAATTAAAAAAAGCTCCGAAACTCAATTTGCTAATGTCGTAAGTACTGTTTTCGGCAAGCGTATTTAGTTTTTCAATATCGTGAAAATAACATTCAATTTCTATATCATCAATTTTGATTTGCTTATTGACTAATGCATCAAAGATGAAAGTATCATTAGGACACGGTGATATGCCAAGTGTGAGTTTCATAGTTATAACAAATTATATCTAAAAGGCAAATGTACGAATTTATGGTGAATGGTGATTTGTGATGGGTGATGAGTGATGAGTGATGAGTGATGGGTGATGAGTGATGGGTGGTGGCAATTAGCCCCGAAACTTCGGGGTGCAATGAACAATAATGATAAGTAATTGATAATTACTAATTGTTAATTGAAAATTGACCCCGCACCTCGCAACACGTAACTCGCACCCCGCAACCCGCAACACGTAACACTAATCACCGATGATTAATTCAAGTATTTCACTCAAATTGCCAATAGCAAGTTCCATATTCCATTTGTCTTTATCGCGTTTTTCAGCGTAATTTGATACGGCTCTAATTTCAACAAAAGGCACATTGGCATATTTGCAAGCATACATAAAACTTGCACCTTCCATGGTTTCAATATCAGCTTTGGTGTCGGCACGATAGCTAAGCGCCTTTTGAGTATCGGCGTGCATTAAACTTACAGTGTTTGATGTAACCTGCTTGAAATTGATTAGTGCAGGAATTGTTTTGTAAATATCTGCATCTAACCTGATTGCCGAATTAACAAAAGGAAATTCGTTTTGTTTTACAATTTTGAGTTCGGTGACTGAACTAAAAATTCCGTTTTCGGTGTAACCTAATTCGGGAATGTAGTTTTCGGCAACTACAACGACTTCACCTAAGGGCAACTCTCTATTATATGCACCGCAAACACCAACATTTATAGCTAACGAATAAGTGTCTGTCAGCAATTTTTGCGTTATCTTAACCGCCATAGGAATTGCACCAACACCTGTGATAAGAATATCTACATCAACATTATTGAAACTACAAGAAAAAAAATCGTTATCTGAATTAGCAAGGCATTTACATTTCTTCAAAAATGTATTTATCTCCGATTTATCTGCAACAGCAATTAATACCTTCATGAATCAATATTTTTAAGTGAATAATGATTGGTGGTGAGTGACGGGTGGTCAGTGATGGGACTTCGCTGGCTGAGCGTAGTCGAAGCACGAAGTCCTGCAAATTGAACGCATTCAACATTTTCGGCACTTCGACTTCGCTCAGTGTGCGAAAATATTGAACCCGCACCACTATTTCAAATTAAGCAAAAACATACATTTTTCAAAAAGTTCGGTATTATCCTGAACTCCTGTAAAGATTTCAGCTCCGGGACCAAAAGCAAATACGGGAACCATAACAGCCGAGTGGTCATTGGTGGTAAAAGCTCCTTTTACTGTTGCTCCTTCAAAAGAGCCGTCGTTTATTGCATAACCGCCTGTTTCGTGGTCGGCTGTGATTAAAATAAGTGTCTCTTTATTTTCTTTGGCAAATTCTAATGCTTTACCTACGGCTTTGTCGAAATCGACTGTTTCACTTACAACAAAGTCGGAGTTATTGGCATGAGCACCCCAATCTATTTGCGAGCCTTCAATCATGATAAAAAAGCCTTTTTTGTTACGTTGCAATATTTCTAACGCTATTTCGGTTGCATCGGGTAACATATCTCCCCTGCCGTTAATAATAGAAGGTAAATGCTTGTCTGCCAAAAACACAGCTAACTTATTGTCTTTTTTGGTATTAACGTCATTCAAATTTCTATAAACGGCGTATTTTTTTTGTTTAAGTTCGTCTATTAAATTTCTTCCATCTTCACGTACAGCAAAGTTAAGGTAGCCACCACCGATGAATAGGTCTATATCGGTTTTTAAAAAATCCGCTGCAATAGCTTCGTAATCGTTTCTGTTAGAATTGTGGGCAATAAAACTTGCAGGTGTAGCGTGTGTAATCGATGAAGTAGAAATTAATCCGGTTGATAGACCTTTATCCGATGCGTATTCCAATATTGTTTTAAGGGGTTTACCTTCGGGGTCGACGGCAATATAGCCGTTGTTGGTTTTCTTGCCGGTTGCAATTGCAGTTCCGCCAGCTCCCGAATCGGTTATATATTTATCTGCCGAATGAGTTACACTAAATCCTGTAACAGGCATAGAAGTCATATTCATATTTTTGTTTAAAACCGTATATGCAGAGTAAACTTGCGATACTCCCATTCCATCTCCTATCATTAAAATTATGTTTTTAGGCTTTTTTACATCCTTGTAATTTTGGCTGTCAAAATTTTGAGCACTAACGGTAACAGATACAAGTATTAGTGTTAGTAGTATTGATATTATCTTGTTCATAGTTTGTTGTTTTAAAATTTTCAGCAAAGTTAGTAATTTAAAAAAATTGCATTGCAATAATTGTATTGTTGTTGCAAATTTAATACTTAGTTAATATTTACGCTGTCAATCCAAAAAAAGAGTTCCAAATTCGCAAAACAATAATCATTAACAAGCACACAACGACGAATACTTCAAAAGCTAATGTTTTCTTTTTGAAAGAAAGTGCCATATTCGTCAAGTATACAACCGAATGTAATAATACAAAAATAACTTCGGCGACAGGAATATTGCATAAAAAGGAAAAAATCAACGATGTTATAAAAAGTGTAATTATTATTCTCGACTTAATTTTAGTCCTGATAACTTTATCGTACATATTATTCAGCACAACAAACAGCGATACTAAAGCAAGTAAAACCACTACAATTCCTGCAATATTGGTTGTGTAAGTATCGGAGATATTAATACCGAAATTAAAGATTAACGACAGATATTCAAGTAAAATAGTGGTATCGCCAACCAAAAATAAAAAGGTAAAATAATATAAATAAGGTAATACAAAACCAATTGAAACTATAATATACTCACGCCACGTACTAACTCTATGCTCTACAAGTATTATAAAACAAGCAAAGTAAAAATAAATATAAGGCAAATAAATTAGCGAAGCTATACTCATAAGGAAGGCTCCTATTAATGTGGTTTGCAAACTGTCTTTTTTGGAAGAAATATTTAAAAAGTAGTATGTGCCGAACATCAAAAAAAAGTTTGCAAGCAACACAGGATGAACGGTTAAAAACTTTACGTTCCAACTGTAAAGTACAACTATTAGTAGCGAAGGGAAAAAGCTATTGTTTTGAATTAAACGCGATTTAATGTAAAACAAGTTGATAATAAAAGCCTGAAGCAATACTAATACCAAAGCAGTTATTACAGAAAATAAAGGTGCTGAAAATAATTTGACAATATCGGAATACAAAGGACCTTGTAAATTTGAGCTTAAGGCTGCTTCGGGACAAAGAAAAGAAGTATACCATAAGGCACAAAAGACAATTATTGTGATAAATATTTGTAGTACAAACGACTTTTGGGTTAATTGTTTAATCATTTACAAATATCAAGTGTTTTACAAATTCAACAAGTCTTTTCCGATATCCGAACGATAGTACATTTTATCAAAACTAATAGTTGACATAAGTTTATACGATTTATCAACTGCCTTGCTGATAGTACTATCAAGAGCAGTGCAAACTAAAACTCTTCCGCCGTTGGTTAGTAATTCGCCGTTATTGACTACTGTTCCTGCGTGGAAAACAATATTATCGTCATTATTTGTATTGGTATTTCCAACTATTTTGATTCCTTTTTTGTATGCATCGGGGTAACCGCCTGAAGCTGCGACAATTCCGACTGCAACTCTGTTGTCAATTTCAACTTCTGCCTCGTTAAGTCGGCTTAAGCCGACATATTCCAATAACTCCAACAAATCGGTTTTAATTCTTGGTAATACAACTTGAGCTTCGGGGTCTCCCATTCTTACGTTGTATTCAATGACGTATGGTTCATTATCGACATTGATAAGTCCGAAGAAAACAAAGCCTTTGTAGTTAAAGTTTTCTTGTCTGATGCCGTTAATTGTAGGCTCAACAATTTTATTTATGACCTTGTTTTTAAATTCTTTATCGAAGAATGGCACGGGCGAGACTGCTCCCATACCGCCGGTATTAGCTCCGGTATCATTATCGCCAATTTTCTTGTAATCTTTTGCTTCGGGTAACAAAACGTAGTTTTTTCCGTCGGTTAGGGCAAAAACCGAAAGTTCAATTCCCGACAAAAACTCTTCTATAAGTATTGTAGATGAAGCCTTAGCAAATTTTTCTTCAATCAGCATTTGATTAACGGTTGTAACGGCTTCGTCAAAATTTTGGGTAATAATAACCCCTTTTCCGGCAGCTAAACCGTCGGCTTTGAGTACGTACGGCGGTTTTAGGGTCTTTAAAAAGGCTATGGCGTCATTTACTTCATTTTTGTTAAACGATTTGTATTTGGCTGTCGGAATATTGTACTTTTTCATAAAACGCTTGGCAAAATCCTTACTCCCCTCCAATTGGGCAGCAGTTTTATCGGGTCCTATTATCAACAGGTCGGACAACTTATCAACACCTTGCAAATAATCAACAATACCGGCTACAAGCGGAGCTTCGGGACCAACAATAAGCATATCAATATTATTAGCGATAATAAAATCCTCTACCTGCTTGAAGTCGGAAATATC
The DNA here is from genome assembly GCA_028697555.1 of Lentimicrobiaceae bacterium. NCBI lineage: Bacteria > Pseudomonadati > Bacteroidota > Bacteroidia > Bacteroidales > Lentimicrobiaceae > Lentimicrobiaceae bacterium. The sequence continues at coordinate 43,963 of JAQVEX010000005.1, forward strand.
AATATTTACATTGCTTGCTATTTGGTTGGTTCCGCCATTTCCAGGAGCTACATATAGATTATTTAATTTTTCACTTTTGCTTACCATGTACGCAAACGCGTGTTCTCTGCCTCCGCTTCCCAAAATAAGTACGTTAAGTTTTTTGTTCATAATTTCTAACAAATTAATCCGCCAATTATTTCGTTTATATCTTTAATATTGTTGTTTATGCAGTATTCTTTCAATCCTTCAATAATTTTCACACTCGCCAACGGGTCAATAAAGTTATAAGTCCCAACCTGAACAGCAGTTGCACCAGCAAGCATAAACTCAACTGCATCAGTGGCATTGGTAATACCTCCCAAACCAATAATCGGGATTTTAACGGCATTATAAACTTGCCAAACCATTCTGAGAGCCACAGGTTTAACGGCAGGTCCCGACAATCCGCCTGTAATTGTGGAAAGTACGGGTTTTCGAGTGTTGGCATCTATAGCCATACCCATAATAGTATTGATAAGCGATACCGAATCGGCTCCTTCTGCCTCTACTGCTTTGGCAATATCGGCAATATTAGTAACATTTGGCGATAGCTTGACTATCAATGTTTTACCATACACTTTTCGGATACTTTTGGTTACTTTTGCAGCCATTTCAGGCGAAGTGCCAAAAGCCATACCGCCTTGCTTAACGTTGGGACAAGAAATGTTTAGCTCTATACCAACAATATTGCTTAAGTCGTTGATTTTTTCGGCTACTTCTATATAACCTTCAATTGTAGAACCCGACACATTTACAATAACATTAGTCGTGTATTTTTTCAGTTTTTCGTTAATCTCCGATACAAAATAATCGACTCCCTTGTTTTGCAATCCGACTGAATTAAGCATACCCGACGGCGTTTCAGCCATTCGCGGATACATATTACCCTCTCTGTTTTCAGATGTACAGGCTTTTGTAATAAAACCTCCCAAAAGGTTTACGTCGAAAAAATCATCAAATTCTAAACCGTTGCCAAAAGTTCCCGAAGCCGTTAACACCGGATTTTTTAACGTAATATTGTGAATGCGTGTTGTTAAGTTTGGTTGCATAATTTTATTTGTTAAAATTGGTCAATATGGAAGCATCAAAAACGGGTCCGTCTGTGCAAGTATTTTTGTTGCCGTTAACGGTTTCAGCCACACAGCAAAGGCAAGCTCCAAAACCGCAAGCCATAGTGTTTTCAAGTGAAACCTGACAATGAATATTTTTATCCAAAGCTATTTTTGCCACTTTTTTCATCATAATATCAGGTCCGCAAACGTAAATACTATCATATTTATCGATGTTTTGCTTCAAGATCGGATTTTCGGTAACAAAACCTTTAAAACCTTCGCTGCCATCATCGGTGCAAACGTGTAGTTTTGAGTATTTTGAAAGAAAATATTTTTCAACTATTTCAGAACTATTGACAGCTCCGTACAAAACATCTACGTTGCGGTTTTGTTCATGTAGTTTTTTTGCCAACATAAGCATAGGGGCAATACCCACACCACCGCCGACAAGCAGAACATTATCGCCCTTTGGCTCCGAAAATGAATTGCCCAAAGGAAATATTACATTTATTATTTGGTTAGGTTTCAAATTTTTGAGTTCAGTAGTTCCTTTACCCTTTTCTTTTATCAAAAAACTTATGGTATTGTTGTCGTAATTGATGTAGAATATGGAAAATGGTCGTCTTAAAAAAACCGAGTTTGAATTGGGGACTAATACCTGTGCAAACTGTCCGGGGTTAATTGTCGGTAACGGAACAGGACATTTTAAGACAAGCGAAAACAATGTATCGGAATACAGATTAATATCAACGACAGTAAAGTCTTCAATTAATTTAGCCATAAATATTTTTCTGTAAAAATAATATTTATGGCTAAACTTTTAATCAATAAACGGTAAAAATTAGCAATTAAATTACAAATTGCTATTTTTCTCTTTTTATATTAGTCTTTTTTGTTGCCGGTGCCACTTTTGACGTTGGTTTTGCTACGGTTTTCTTAGCCGCTGCCGCCGAAGTTGCAGTTTTGGTTTTCTTCGCAGTAGCAGTTTCTTTAGTCTTAGAAGTCGTTTGCTTCTTTTCTGGAGCTTTCGTAGTTTCAGCCTTTTCAGCAGCTTTTTTGTCCTCAGCTTCTACCTTTGCTGTTTCTGTTTCGGCATCTTTCTCTGTTTCAGCAACTTTGCTTTCTTCTTCACTTTTTTCTTCAACGATAAATTCGGTAAAGCCGGCTGCGACAAGCAAATTGTACCATGATATTATTTTTTTCATGTGCGAAACATAAACCCTTTCAGGATCGTAGTCGGGCTCCACCGTAGCAAAAAATTCTTTTAATTTATCATTATCAGATTTTGGGTCAATTGCTTGTTTGCCTTTGCAAACTTCATACATTTGTGTAAAAACGTCAGCTAATAATTTTTCTTCCGAATGTGTGTAAACACTAATTTCTCCCAACGAACTCATTTTATCGGTATCAAAAGATTGAAATCTCTTACCATCGCTGATCGATTCGACAATTATTCCCGACTTAGTTTGAGATATAGACTTATACAAACCCGGTTTTCCGGATATTGAAATAATTTTTCTTAGTTCCATTGACATAACTAAATTGTTTTTTTAATATAATTTTCGTTTATCAAAGTGCAGACTACATAACCATACCACCGCAAACGGTAAGTACTTGCCCGGTAACGTATGACGATAAATCGGATGCAAAGAACAAACAAACATTTGCAATATCTTCGGGTGTACCTCCTCTACGCAAGGGTATTTTTTTCATCCAATCTTCGCGAATTTCGGGCGGAAGAGCTGTCGTCATTTCAGTATCAATAAAACCTGGAGCAATGGCATTGCATCTGATATTACGCGAACCCAACTCTTGTGCAATAGATTTTGTAAAACCAATCATACCTGCTTTGGAAGCCGAATAATTTGCCTGTCCGGCATTGCCGGCAACACCAACAACAGAGCTCATATTGATTATGCTACCCGATCTTTGTTTTAACATAACTCTCTGAACGCATTTGGTTAAATTGAAAACCGATTTTAAATTGATTTTCAAAACCAAATCCCAATCTGCTTCAGACATTCGCATAAGCAAGTTATCGCGAGTAATACCGGCATTATTGACGAGAATATCTATTGTGTTAAAATCTTTTACAACATCTTGTACCAACGCCTCAGAATCTTGAAAAGAACTAGCATCGGAAACATAAGAAATACATTTTACACCTAATTTTTCGATTTCGGCAACGGTATTGTCCATTGCTTCGTCGCGACGGATATCGGTAAATGCAATATTAGCTCCATGTTGTGCTAATTTAAGAGCTATTGATTTTCCAATACCTCTTGAAGCTCCGGTTATAAGAGCAGTTTTGTTTTGTAATAGGTTCATATTTATTATTTTTTTGTTTTAAGCTACATAATTAAGGTAACATTTTTGTGAAAATTAGCAGTTATAAAACGACTAAATTACACTACATGTTTATTTAGTTAACAAAATTAGAAAAAAAAAGTCAATAGCATGCTAGTGACTTTCTTATTTATTTGTTTGGGTGGAAGATGGGATTCGAACCCACGACCTACGGAACCACAATCCGCCGCTCTAACCAACTGAGCTACATCCACCATTTTTTCTCTGACGGACTGCAAAAGTACATATTTTTTTACATATCAACTAAATGTTTAAAAAATATTTTTACAAACCCGAATTAAAGATTCAGCAAAAAATAAGAATCTTTAGTCATAAACCAGAAAAAAAATAAATTATCTCTTGTCATTACATAATTTACTTGAATTTCTAGTATTAAACACTTTAATTATTTTAAAATAATTAAATGAAATTAATTTCGTATAAGTGTTGATAAATACGGCTTACATGTAACTTTTGTTAATTATTGTTAATAAAATTATTAAATAATTGTTAAAAAAATTGCTTTTATTCAAATAATTGTTAGTACCTTTACACTCAATTTTGTAACCAAAAACATAACTATCAAAAAGACAATAAATTCCCCAGCAAATATTAAAATTCAAAATTAAATTATTATTAACTAAAAGTAAATACTATGTAGAAAAACAACCTCAAAAAAAATTAAAAAAATTAAAAAAAGAAAAAAAACAATTAAAATTAACATTAACTAAATTTACACATGCTATGAGAAAATTAATACTACTGTTCGTACTTGTGCTATTTACAGCATTTCAAGTACTGGCACAAAGAACCATTACCGGTACAGTATCGGATACTGAGGGCGGAACGGTACCCGGAGTTACGGTAATTGTAAAAGGTACGCAAATCGGTACTACTACTGACAACGACGGATATTATAGTATAGAAGTTCCGAGCAAGAACTCTGTACTAGTATTTTCGTTCGTTGGAATGCAAACTGTTGAAGTGGAACAAACAGACTCTCCTATTATTAATGTTGTTATGGAACAGACCTCAACAGAAATTGAGGGTGTTGTTGTAACAGCACTCGGTATTTCTCGCGAGAAAAAATCGCTGGGATATGCCGTGCAAGAAGTAAAAGGAGATGAACTTACCAAAGCATCTAACCCTAACTTGGAAACTACAATTTCCGGTAAATTTGCCGGTATTCAGGTACGCCAATCGTCGGGTATGCCTGGTTCGCCATCACAAATATTAATTAGAGGCGCTAGAGCGTTTAGTGGCAACAACTCGCCCTTGTACGTTGTTGACGGTATGCCTATTACTAGTGAATCTGACTACACATCAAACGTTACCGGATCTGCTTTTGCCAACAGGGCAATGGACTTAGACCCCAACGACATTGAATCGATGACGGTTCTAAAAGGGCAATCGGCTTCTGCTCTTTACGGTATGAGAGCTTCAAACGGTGTAATTTTAATAACTACTAAAAAAGGTAAAGAAGCTGCCGGACTTGGTCGTCCACAGGTTTCGTTTTCAAGTAGTGTTACTACCGATGTTATTTCTCGTTTGCCCGAAGTTCAACAAATTTATGCACAAGGAACCGAAGGCGAATTTGAAGCTGCCAGCTCATTTGCCTGGGGTCCTAAAATTACTGATTTACCCAACGACCCGGTTTACGGCGGAAACAATTATCCCGGACACGAAGGACAATTTTTCGACCCGTACAAAAACCAATGGGTAACTCCTATGGCTTATAACAACCCGCTTAATTTTTACGATAACGATGCTATTTCGTATAATAACGGTATAAATATTTCAAATGCTACAAATATAGGTACTTATGCCTTAGGATTTGGTTCAACTAACCAAACCGGTATTATAAAAGGTACAGGCATGGATCGTTATAATGCAAAAATGGCTGGTGATTTTAAAATGAGCAGACACTGGAACATGGGATTTTCGGGTAATTATTCCGATTCTAAAATCAACAAAATTCCTTCGGGAAATAGTAGCTGGTTATTTACCGTTTACGGTGCTCCTCCATCATTCGATTTGGCAGGAACTCCTTACCACCAAGAAGGCACATTCGGCAAATACCGTCAAATTAGTTTCCGTAGAGGTTCTGTTGGAAAAAATCCTTATTGGGTTATTGAAAACAACAAATATACCGAAGCAACCAAACGTTTCTTTGGGAACGGATATTTAGAATACAAACCGGTATCGTGGATGGCGGCTAAATATCAAATAGGTGTCGACCAATACACCACACATAACTCCATATATACCGAAATGGGTGAAGGAAACTTGCCAAGCGGATCACAGTACCCAACACCTAACAATCCTGAATATGCTTTTGTTATGCCAACAGGCGGACAAATTGTTAAAGACGGTGTTTCAAGAAGAACAATAAACTCCTTAGCAACATTAGCATTTAATCATAATTTTACCGACGATATAAAAGGAGATTTATTACTTGGTAACGAAATAGACCATACCGAAAGCGAATACTACACCGCCAGAGGTTCGTCATTTACCACACCGGGCTGGGATAATTTGGAAAACACCAATATTAAAAACTCGGCACACTACAAATATTCGCGTCGTACGGCAGGTTTCTTTGCAAATATGAACTTGAGCTATCAAAGTATGCTGTTCTTGAACTTGACGACACGTACCGACGTTGTATCATCAATGCCTCGCGGAAACCGCACATTTACTTACCCATCGGCATCATTGTCATGGGCATTTACCGAATTAGATCAATTGAAAGACAATTATTATCTATCGTTTGGTAAACTAAGAGTATCGTACGCACAAGTTGGACAAGCTGCCGATGCCTTCTACGAACTACCTTACTATGTTACAGGAGGTGCAAATAGCGGTTTCCTCACATTCGGAGTTGAATATCCTTGGCAAGGCGTAACAGGTTACAAACTTGTAAGTCGCTTATACGACCCGAACTTGAAACCTCAAAATACCGGAACATTTGAAATAGGAACTGAACTCAGATTCTTCTTCGACAGAATTGCCATCGACTACACTTACTTTAACTCTATAGCCGAAGGACAAATATTTGCAGTACCTATTGCCGGTTCAACAGGTTATGCCGAAGTAGTTAAAAATGCCGGTAAAATGAAAAACGTTGGGCACGAAATTATGTTAAAAACTCGTCCGGTTGAATCGCCTAACTTTATTTGGGATGCAAACATCAACTTTACCAAACTTGAAAATAAAGTTATTGAACTTGCTCCGGGAGTTGAAAGCATTTTCTTGGGCGGATACGTTACACCTAATATTCGTGCTTCTGCAGGCGACAGCTACCCTGCTATTTACGGAGAACAATTTTTAAGAGACGACCAAGGCAGAATTTTGGTTGAGGAAGACCCGAACAATGAAAATTACGGATTACCTAAAATGGGAGAATTTGGTAAAATAGGTGAAGTTTCGCCAAAATTCTTTATAACTTTCTTAACTAATTTCAACCTATACAAATATGTTAATATTCATGCTCAGTTAGACTGGAAAAACGGCGGACAAACTTATAGCGGTTCTAACAGATTGATGGATTTATACGGTGTTTCGAAGAGAACTGAAGACAGAGATAAACCATTTATATATCCGGGTTACAAAGCAAACGGAGAGCCTAACGATATTGAAAGAGGAGGTACCGGCGATGAACTTGCTTATCAACAATTACATAGCAAAACCTTAGATGACCTGTCGGAAGCACATATTTATGGAACATCGTATGTGAAGTTACGCGAAGTAGGTATTTCGTTTAATTTACCAAAAAAATGGATATCTCCTTTACTAATGAAAAATGCCTCTATAGGTTTTGTTGCCAGAAACATATTACTATGGACAGAATTACCAAATTTCGACCCGGAAATGGCTCAAGGCCAAGGTAATATGACTGGAGGTCTAGACTATATGTCGCTACCTCAAACGACCTCTTATGGTATTAATCTAAATATTACTTTTTAACCTTTAAATCTTAGAAAAAATGAAAAAAGATATTTTAAGAAAGTTACTTGTCATATCGATGTTATTTAACATCTATGTTGTGGCGGTGTCCCAAACTGCGACTTACGCACCTCCCCCTGTTCCTCCTTACCCTCCAACTTATTATATATCAGGACCTGCAACAATATGCTCACAAGCTTCATATACAATAGCAAATTTACCATACGGTACAACTGTAACTTGGTCAGTTGGTAGTAACAACCTTCAATTAGTATCAGGTCAAGGGACTTCAACAGCCACTTATGCAAAAACAGGAAACGGAGCTAGTAAAATAAGAGCTTATGTCAATTATGGTACAGTAAGGGACAAAGGAGTTTGGGTTGGTGTACCAAGTGGTTTAAGCATCGTGACAAATAATCCTAATCACTTACAAGTTGGAGAGATAAGAACTTATTTTTTATCACCAAATCCTGGCTCACCTACTTCTTATCAGTGGTGGGTAACTGGTGTAAATGGCTTGCCAGATAATGGGTTGAATATACTACCCGGGTCAGGATCAAGTAGCATGGTTGAAGCCATGGAAAATGGTTTTTATTTTATTAACGCAAAATCTGAAAATAGCTGTGGCTGGAGTAATGCTACTTCTAAAGCGGTCATGGTACGTGATAATGATGGTGACATCCCTGCATTGTCAATTGCTCCAAATCCGGCAAATAACTACATCGGAATTGAACTTGATATTACTGACGGATGTGACAAAGGTAGTAACAAAAAAGAGTTTTTTGTTGAAATTTTTAATAACGACGGCTTGTGCGTTTTTAGTGAAAGTTTTATCAATAATAAGTTCAAAATAAATACGAGTAATTTACCTTCAGGATTGTACCAAATGCGTCTATTATACAACAAGAACGTTTATAAAGAGCAAATTATGATAAAACATTAATTTAATTAAGTTATTATTAAAAACTTTAAATTTGAAACAACATGAAAAAAATATTTTTAATACTACTTCTTCCATTTCTTTTGTTTTCGTGTTCGCAAGACATTATGGACGAAGTAAACAAGAATCAAAATAATGCCGAGTATATGGATGCTAAAAACCTATTGCCGGACTTATTACTTAAGTCAGGTTTTGAAACCACCGGTACCGATATAGCTTGGTACGCATCCGTTTACATTGAACACAATGCCGGAACTTGGAATCAATCATACCAAGCCGACCACAGAATTGCTCAAAACAGCAGTTCTCTTATGAATAATAGCTGGAATAGCCTTTATGATGTTATGAATATAGCACAAACCATCATCAACAAAACCGATCCGGAAAACGGTGATGAAAAGGATAATTACTATGCAAGAGCTGTTGCTCAAATAATGATGGCTTATAACTTGGCAGTTGCTACCGACTGCTGGGGCGAAGTTCCTTATACCGAAGCCTTTAAAGGTTTGGACAACCTAAAACCTGTTTATGATAAGCAATCGGTTTTATATCCAAAAATTCAACAATTGCTTACGGAAGGCATAGAAAATATGGAAAGGGCTACTACAACGTACACCGATAAAGACTATATTTACAAGAATGCCGCCGACAACAAAGCTGCTTGGATAAAAGCCGCTTATTCGCTAAAAGCTCGTTACGCAATGCGTCTGACTAATGTTGACAATAATGCAGCAGCTGAGGCTCTTACCTACATAGCAAATGGTCTGGCAAGCAGCGCCGACAATATGCAATTGGACGGATTTGTTATTGATCTACCTGGTGGAAACCCATGGGGCGAGTTCTGGTATATGCGCGACCACTTATCGGTATCTACAACTATATTCAACCTTATGACCGAACGTAGCGATACCAATAGAATGGCTCGTTACTTTTCATCAACAGATCCGACTATGATTGCTCCCATTGGTGAAGCTAAACAAACACAAGACCCGAAGGTATATGCTCGTTCTCAGTTTACATGTAGTTGGATGGCTTTCCAATATCCAATTTTAATGTGCACATATCATGAACTTAAATTTATTGAAGCTGAAGCATTGTTCCGTACCGGAGGAGACTATAAACCCGCACTTCAGGAAGCTATTAGAGCCGCATTTGCATTGGTTGGTGCCGATGGTGCAGACGACTACTACACCAATCAGGTAGAACCTCGCTTAACAGCCGGCAATGAACTCAAAGAGATTATTACTCAAAAGTATATTGCTTTCTACGACAGAGAAGCTACCGAAACCTACAACGATTACAGAAGAACAGGATTCCCGGAAATGAAGAATCCTCACAATGCAACCATTGGTTTCGTACACAGATTCCCATGGGCGTTGGGCGAAATGACTACAAATTCGCAAAACGTTCCGACAGAAAAAGGTATTTTCGACAAAGTCTGGTGGGCAGGCGGAACCGAATAAATATCTTTTACTTCTAAAAAAAAGGGGACAGATTTTGTCCCCTTTTTTGTTTTTATGGTTAATTGGCTGTTGGCTGTTAGCCATTAGCCGTTAGCCGTTAGCCGTTAGCCGTTAGCCGTTGGCTGTTAGCCAAAGGCTACCCCCCGCTCGCTCGATTTTACAAATCGAGTGGGAGCACAAAATTTACACACAGCACTTCGACACTTCGATACGCCTTCGGCACTCAGTGACCGAAGTGCTGAAACCCGAACCACGCAACACGCAACCCGCAACACGTAAAACCACAAATTTTGTTGCACTAATAAACTATTGGTGAAAATATTTGTATCTTTGCATAAATAATTAACTATTAATAAAAACTTTAAAAAAAATGAGAAAAATATTATTACTGCTAACAATATCAACTTTAATGATTATGAGTTGTACAACAAAAAATGATAAGACAAACCCGTTTCTAAGCGAGTTTAACACTCCGTATTTTGTCCCCGATTTTGATAATATTAAAATCGAGCATTACATGCCAGCCTTTACCGAAGGTATGAAACAACAAAAAGCCGAAATTGAAGCAATTACTTCAAATACCGAAGCTCCAACATTTGAAAATACAATTTTGGCTTTGGATAATTCGGGCGAAGTATTAAATAGAGTTTCAAGAGTGTTTTTTAACATAAAAGAAGCCAACACAAATGACGAAATGCAGAAAATAGCCAGAGAAGTTTCGCCTTTGCTATCAAGTCATTCCGATGAAATTTCGATGAATAAAGAATTGTTTGAGCGTATAAAAGTTATTTACGAAAACAGAAACAATTCAAACTTAGACGACCAACAAATACGCGTTGTTGAGAAATATTACAGCGACTTTGTTAGAGGTGGCGCAAATTTGAACGCTGAAGATCAAGAAAAACTTACAAAAATCAATAAAGAGCTTTCTACCTTGACCATCAATTTTGGCGAAAACCAACTTGCCGAAACTAATAATTTCAAACTTATTATTGATAATGAAGCCGACTTAGCCGGATTGCCCGAAAATGTCATTGCTACCGCAGCTAAAACAGCCACAGATTTAGGAGAAGACGGCAAATGGATTTTTACAACATCAAAACCAAGCATGATACCTTTCTTACAGTATGCCGAAAACAGAGATTTACGTCAAAAGTTATACACTGCATACTATATGAGAGGCGATAATAACAATGAATTTGACAATAAAGAAATTGTCAGTAAAATTGTAAAACTGAGAGCCGAAAAAGCTAAAATAATGGGCTACAAAAACTTTGCAGAATATCGTTTGGAAATAAATATGGCTCAAAATCCTGATAATGTTGATAAGTTTTTGGAAAACATTTGGACAGCTGCATTGCCTGTTGCAAAGAAAGAACTAAAAGAAATGCAAGCAATTGCCGATAGAGAAGGCAATAACATTAAAATTGAAAGTTGGGACTGGTGGTACTACGCCGAAAAACTTAGAAATGAAAAATACAATTTCGACGAAAAAGAAATTATTCCCTACCTTAGCATAGATAATGTTAAAAACGGTATTTTTATATTGTCGAACAAACTATACGGTATTACTTTTGAGCAACGCACCGACCTACCTAAATATCATCCAGATGTTGAAGTGTTCGAAATTAAAAATGCAGATAGCACACACGCCGGAATAATTTACTTCGATTATTTTCCTCGTAGCTCTAAGAGTACCGGTGCTTGGTGTACTTCTTTTGCTCCCCAACAATGGAAAGACGGTAAAAGAGTTGAACCTGTTATTTCAATTGTTTGCAACTTTACGCCACCGGTTGGTGACACTCCTGCTCTTTTAACTTGGGACGAAACAGCAACTTTATTCCATGAGTTCGGACATGCTTTGCACGGACTTTTCACAGAAGGCAAATACAAACGTACAGCCGGAAAAGTATCACGCGACTACGTTGAATTGCCATCGCAAATATTGGAAAACTGGGCTGGAACAGCTGAACTGCTTAAACAATATGCTGTACATTACCAAACAGGCGAAATTATTCCTGATGAAATTATTGAAAAATTACACAATAGCAGTCTTTTCAATCAAGGATTTAACACTGTAGAAAATATTGCAGCTTGTATTCTTGATATGAGTTATCACAAAGTTGAAGATGCTACACAAGACATTAATGTTACAGAGTTTGAAAATCAAGTTATGCAAAAAATAGGATTAATACCCGAAATATTGCCTCGCTACCGTAGCACTTATTTCTCGCATATATTTGATGGTGGCTACGCATCTGGATATTATGTTTATATGTGGGCAGCCGTCCTCGACGCCGATGCTTTCGATTATTTTGTTCAGTCGGGTGATGTTTTCAATCCCGAATTGGCAGCAAGTTTCAAAAAGCATTGTCTAGCCGAGTGCGGTAACGACGAAGGAATGGTTCAATATGTTAAGTTTAGAGGTCAAGAGCCATCAATTGATCCTTTGCTAAAACGCAACGGACTTAAATAACACACATGAGCAATAAAAAAAACAGGCAAGCCTCGTATGTACTGTCAAAATCGACGTATATACGGGGCTTGCAATGTGTAAAGTCGTTATATCTTAATAAGCATCGCTCATTTTTACGCGACCCCTTATCGGAAGAACAGAAAGAAAAGTTTAAAAGAGGGCACTCGATAGGCATGGTCGCTCAAGAACTTTTCCCAAACGGAGTTACATTGGGTCGCCCAAGTAAAAAAGCTCAGGAACAAACTCTCAAGCTAATAGCCGAAGAAACGCCGGTTATATATGAGGCATGTTTTATTTACAACGAAGTTATTGTTGCATTAGATATTCTCGTCAGAAACAACGACAAATGGGATGCATACGAGGTGAAAAGCAGCACTGCACTGAGTACTACATACTATAACGACGCAGCACTGCAGCACTATGTTATTTCAAACAGCGGTATTGATATAGGAAAATTTTATCTTGTCTATAGAGATGAAGAATATGAGATGATTGATAATACCGTTGAGCTCGATGCATTTATCAAAGAAGATGTTACGGATTATTGTAAATCAAATATAGACTTTATTGAACAAAACATTAACCGTTTCAAAGATGTGTTGTTATTACCGAACTCTCCGAAAATTGAACCTGATGTTCAGTGCCTTACTCCCTACCCATGCGATTTCATCGGTTTTTGTTGGAAAAATCTTTCCGAAGAACGGAAAAATGAGATTTTGGATAATGCGGGGAAGTAGCGTGATGTCCCGAAGTTTCGGGATGTTGCGGGTTGCGGGGTGCGTGGTGCGAGTTAGTTTTGAGTTACGAGTTCTGAGTTTTGAGTTTTGAGTTTTGAGTCAGGAGTCTTGAGTCAACTCGGAACTCGGAACTCGGAACTCGAAACTCAATACTAAAAGCTATTTTAGCTTTTTATCTTGAGCTGAAATCCAAATAGTGAAAATTATTGGTAACAAAACTATTACGATAATTGCTATACTTACTATAATCCATTTGGTATTGGCATTAGTGTTGAAAGTCGAATAAATTAGTATAACCTGAATTACCAACAAGAATAAGCACACAAACAAGTTTATGAACCTTATCAGCACAGCCATTTTGTCCATAACTTTTTCGACGTTATCTGTAGTCATTTTCCAAGGAATGTTAAGATTCCTTGTGTTTTGCGAAAGAATAATGATTATAGCTGAAATAAGAATATTAACTATGGGAATTATAAAAAAATTAAATGCCGATAATTGCTCTAAACCACTTAGTTTACACTTTTGATTGGCAAAAATTGTAATACCCCAAATAGTAACCAATGAGAGATATATCAGAATGTCAAATATGCGTAGTTTTTTATCTTTGCTCATAAGTCTTAAAAACAAATTTATATCAACAAATGTAATAAATTAGCAATAATGTTACTTTTGTACGAAACATAGTCAAATGGGAATAATAATTAAGCAAAGCATAAAAGGAACTTTTTGGTCGTACGTTGGTGTGATTATAGGGTTTGTTACTACGGGCTTGCTATTCCCAAGATATTTGACAACCGAAGTAATAGGCTTATTTAGTTTACTTGTTTCGTTTTCAACAATTTTTGCTCAATTCTCTTCATTGGGCGTCAATGGGATTACATCAAGGTTATTCCCCTACTTCAGAAACAACGAAAACAACCATAACGGTTATCTGTTTATTACAACTATCGTTATTTTGATAGGCTTTTCGCTAATCATGTTGTTTTTTGCTTTGTTCTATCCTTATTTTGTTGCTTCAAACATAGAAAAATCCTATCTATTATCAGAGTATGCATATCTGATAATACCAATGACTTTTTTCGTCCTAATATTTAATTACTTAGACACGTATAACAAGCTCCTTTACGACGCTGTACTTGGAACATTTCTACAAGAATTTTTGCAAAGAGTCTTAATACTTATTTCATTGATTTTATTCATCTTAAAAGTAATAAATTTACAGACATTTATTATTTTATATAGTGCTTCGGTATGTGCAAAAGCAGTAGTAATATTTATTTACTTGCTGATAAAGGGAAATATTAGCTTTAAACCTAATCTGAAATTCATTTCACCCGAATTAAGAAGAGAAATGATTTCCGTGGCTTTGTTTAGCGTATTGACAGGTTTAGGTTCAAGTTTAGTCTTCCAGTTCGACAAAATTATCGTTAATGACATACTTGGATTGAAACTAACAGGTATTTACACTATCGGCTTCTTTTTCGGGTCGCTTGTAGTAATTCCTTCGAGAACGCTCTTACGTATATCAGGGACTCTTATTGCAGATGAGTGGAAAAATGAAAACGTTGATAAGATTGAGAGTATATACAAAAAAACCTGCATTACTCAATTTATAATAGCACTGTACATTTTTGGCGGAATATGGCTCAACATAAGCAATATTATTGAAGTGCTTGGAAATGAATATCTGGCAGCAAAATGGGTTATATTTTTTATTAGTTTGGGCTATGTAGTACACATGGGCACCGGAGCAAACGACCAAATAATCACGTATTCGAAACATTACAGAGTTTCGCTGTGGTTTAACTTAATAATGATAGTTACCATTATTGCTCTCATGTATTTAATAATACCAATATGGGGCATCACAGGCGCTGCAATAGCCGTTTGCATTACATTTATTATAAATAATTTGCTTAGATTTTTGTTTTTGCAAATTAAATATAAAATGCAACCTTTTAATATTAATTTTATCTACGCAATACTTATATTAGTACTGGCTTTTATAGGCACAAATTATTTACCTCAACTGCCTTTAATAGCAGATATACTAGTAAGAAGCACTATTTATACGGTTGTTTTTTGGATATTTATTTTAGCAACAAAAACCTCCAAAGATATAAATGAAACTGTTTTTGCAGTGTGGGATAAGGTTAGGACAATGATGAAAAAAAATTAGTTTTATTATTGTTGTTAATACATTAATAATCTCTAATTATATATTATATCAAGTTTGACCTCACTCGTTATTGCTTTAAAGCTGGTATTAGCAGAAATTCATTGTATAAACCAATAAGAATATTATCATAACTTTCATTGTCATAATTCTCATACAGTTTTTTAAACCCGTTAGCTCCAAGCGTTTCTCTTAGTTCCTTATTCTCCACTAACTTTTTTACACATTCAAAAAACTCCTCTTGCGTAGAATACGACAACCCACAATTAAATGATTCAACCAGCTTTTTTTGTGGCTTACAATCGGAGACTATTATTGGCTTACCTCCGTACATATATTGATATATTTTATTTGCAACACCGGATTCGTGTTGTTTGTTTTTTTTAAGCGGAGACAAGAAAATATCACTTATATACATGTAAGTATTTAATTCAGACACATCAATCCACGGAATATATGTGATACTATCTCTTATTTCTTCCTTGTTTATCTGACTAAAAAAAGATTCCTTGTCTGCCTTATCAACGGGACCTATTATCAAAAAATCAATATTTAATTTTTCATTTAAACACTTCTCTAGAACATCTATGGCATCGAAAATGCCTCTTCTTTCCGCAACAGCACCAAAATACATTAAAGTAACTTTGTCACTTCTGACTACACTTTCATCAACCTTGTATTCTTCAAATCTTCTTAAATCGATTACATTGGGGAACACTACAATATTGTTCGCATTTAGGAATTTATATCGCTCCAACAAATCATTCTTAAATAATTCAGAAAGCACAATTATTTTTGATGCATAACGCAAATATTTTCCTTCCTTTTTAATCCATGCTTTTGGTTTAGATACGAAACCTCGTAATTTTCCCTTAGTCCAATTATAAGATTGAATCGCATATGGAAAATTTTCGTGTAAATCGAGTATAAGAGGAATTTTGCTTTTTAGTGATTGAATTGCTTTACCCGCAGATTTTGCCATATATAGGTCGTGTACATGAAGTATCTGGATTGCATCTCTTTTAATAAATTTTCTTATTTCTTTTTCCCAAATAAGCTCGTATAATGGCAGCCTGTTGAATAAAAAAAATAATATGTCTTTTATTTTTTTCTTAATTCTTATTCTCCTGATATTGACGCCATCAATCGGAGGATATGTTTTTTTGTCAAATCCAAAACAAAGAACGCTTACTTCAAATCCATTCTTTTTCAAAATCTCTACTTCTCTTCTAACCCGAATGTCATTATTGAAGTCATTATCTACAACTATTCCAGTGTTTTTCATTTTGTGCTTATTTGGTTAATTCTTGCTAATCGTTTATTCAGAATAGCAACTTAAAATGCATCATTACTTAAATTTATTTTCACCACCCCTACCCCATCACCTCTTCAACCAACCTTTTAGTTAGTTGTTTTCGGGAGTATTTTAAGTAGTTGCTGGATTTGTTATTCAAAGATTTTTGCTTGTACTTTTGGTAAAAATCTAAAACGGTTTCTTTAATTTTCTTTTTATCGTCGTAATGAATAAAAACACCCGACTGTGTTTCGTTTATTACAATTTCCAAATCCGCTCCTTCGGGACCAAAAGCTATAATAGGGCGATTGGTTGCTATGTACTCAAACACTTTACCGGTAAGGACTCCTTTAGATTTTTCAAGCCATTTAATTACTAATAGCAGGACTTGCGACTTTAATTGATATTTTATTGCTTCGCTGTGTGGCAGGTAATCTATTTTGACAGTATTATCGATTAAGTTATTATCATTAAGCGACTGCATTACGGTATAATCGACGTTTCCGACCAAATTAATCGATAAGTCTTTTTTAAATTCCGAATTTTCAGAGCACAACTCCGACAAGACCTCCCAAAACAAAAGGGGATTACTGAGAGCATTAAATGTACCTATATGCGAAATTGAAAATTTATCATCTAACTGAATATCGCCAATATTGCTGTAATCGCTTTCGTCAAAACCATTGGTTATTAAATGCACTTTTTTACCTGATTTTCTCTCATACTCGCTCTGCATTGTTTTGGTTACAACAATTATCTCGTCTGCGGCTTTAAGCACTTTATTTTCTAACTTATGATGTTTTCTGTCAGCCCATTTGCTCAAGTTCAGTTCTTTATAAAAATCTATACCTGTCCATGGATCTCTAAAATCGGCTATCCACTTTATGTTGGGCATACACTTTTTAAGTTTTAATGCTATCAAGTGCATCGATTGCGGCGGACCTGTCGTAACTACGGTGTCTATAGAATTTTGTTTCAAATATTTTTTCAAAAACCTTACCGATGGTTTTATCCAAAACTTTCGTGGGTCAGGAATTAAAAAATTACCTCTAATTGTAAGCGCAAGCTCATCAATCCATGATTTGCTTTTGTCTTCCAATAAAAAACCCGTACCTGTTTTTTGGTCTTTTTTTCGCCCGACTAACATTCTGAAAAAAGAATACGGCTCCCAAATTTTGGTTTTCACCTCAATTAGTTCTTTCGGGATATCATCTTGCAAAGATTCGTCGGTAACAACCAAATCGGGGTTTTCGGGAGTGTATATTACAGGTTGCCAGCCAAATTCCGGCAAATACTTCGAAAACTTCAACCATCTTTGCACACCCGAACCTCCGCTCGGAACCCAATAATATGTTATTATTAAAACCTTTTTCATTTTTTCGACGACAAAATTATACCTATTTCATCAATTTGAAGTATTTATTACTTTTGTTTGCTGATGTCATTAATATTCATCACAAAAATATAAATTTATCGCTATAAAATTTGATTAATTTCTTATTTTTAATTTTTAAACAAGAAGCAAATAATGCAAAGCCAGTTTAAAAACTTATTTAAACACTCGGTAATATACGGTTTGGGAGTTTTATCTACCAAATTAGTAGGTTTTGTGTTAATACCTCTTTATACCGGTGTTTTTACTCTTAAAGAGTTTGGTATTATTAGTCTTTTAGAAATTACCACAACTTTTATTATCACTTTGGCAAGCATGTCGATTTATTCTGGATTTTTTAGGTGGTACTACGACAAAGATGCCGAAAATAAACAAAAATCCTTATTTTTCACTGTCAGCATTTTTCAACTGCTTATTGTTGTAGTGGTGTACGGCATTATTTTCTTAAATATAGACAAACTCACAGTTGCGATACTGAAAGATATTGAATACAAACAGATTTTTAACTATATGGTTATCTCGGCATTGCTACAAGTTTTGGTAATCATGCCTACAACTTTGCTTCGCCTACAAGAAAAATCGTGGCTTTTCAGTTTGTCAAACTTTATTCAACTTTTTATTGTTCTGTCGCTAACTGTATATCTTGTTGCTTTTAAAAGAATTGGGATTATCGGTATTTACTACGGACAAATAATTGGAAGTGTTTTTATGATTTTGTTTTTGCTCAGATATAGTCTCAAAAACATACAAATTAAATTTGAAAGCAAACTGCTAAAACAAATTCTGATATACTGCTTCCCTCTGATGTTTTCGGGCTTGGCACTAACCATACTAAACATTACCGACCGCTTTACCATTAATTATTATGCTACAACTGCCGATGTAGGACTATATTCCTACGGCTTTAAAATTGCCAATGTTTTGCAAGTGTTTGTTGTTACATCTATAAACTTTGCCATACAGCCCATAATGTTCCAAATGATAGACAAACCCGATAATAAAGAATTTTATTCGCGACTTATGACCTATTACGTTCTTGTTGTGATGTTTTTGGGCTTTTGTATTATGATTTTCGGAAGAGAAATTGCCATGCTGTTCGCTCTAAACCCCGACTATTACAGCGCTTGGACTATTATTCCGTTTATTATTTTCGCAATAGTCTTTGGAGTTATGAGAGACTCTATGGCGACAACGGGCTTAAGCATAACAAAAAAAACCGCTATCATAGCGTTTATTGCTATATTTGTTGCAGTGCTTAATATAGTTTTAAATATAGTGTTAGTACCCGTCCTTGTCAACAGCGGTGCAGCAATCGCCAAACTACTATCTATGTTTGTTTCGGCAGTTATGGTTTTTATTGCTTCGCAAAAATTTTTCAAAATCAACTATCAGTACAAAAACATTACTGTCATACTGTTATCTGCTTTAGTGCTATATCTTATTTCAATGCCTGTAAATTCACTAAAAATATTCCCATCGATATTGATAAAAACAACGATAATAGCTTTTTATATCTTGATATTATTCTTGTTTAAAATAGTAAAAATTAAAGATGTGAAAAAAGTGAAAGAATACGTTTCTAATCTTATAAAACCTTCTAAACGACACCTAAATAATACTTAAATAAATAATTATGAGCGAAATAAAAAATATTATAATACTTGGAATGGGAGCTATTGGGACAGCTTTCG
>JAQVEX010000006.1 GCA_028697555.1 Lentimicrobiaceae bacterium
TCACCCAAGACAAGTTTTACAACCTATAAGCGACTTCAAGTACATTCTTACACAAAACGAAAAAATTGAACTACTAAAACAAACATCTCTTAAAAACCTTATCATCATTAACTTTGACCTGAATTTTGCCAAAACGAATTATCAGGATTTTGTTGTGAATTATTTGGTAAATAAATTAAACATTTCGGCTATTGTTTTAGGCTTTGACCATCATTTTGGTAAGAACAGAGAAGGCAACAACGAACTTTTATCCGATTTGGGAGAGAAATATAATTTCAGAGTGAAACAGATTTCAGATATTAAGGTTAAAAATCACTCTGTAAGCTCCACAGCTATACGCGATGCAATTATGGGTTCCGAAATAAAAAAAGCTAATGAGTTATTGGGATACGATTTTTTTGTTTTTGAAAAGTTGAATTTCTTGGAAACCGTT
Source organism: Lentimicrobiaceae bacterium (assembly GCA_028697555.1). NCBI lineage: Bacteria > Pseudomonadati > Bacteroidota > Bacteroidia > Bacteroidales > Lentimicrobiaceae > Lentimicrobiaceae bacterium. Next base: position 434 of record JAQVEX010000006.1, read on the forward strand.
GATGAAAAACATATTAAGTTTTCAATTTCTGTTGCCGACGACAAAGTTATGCCTCAAAAAGGTGTTTTTCGTGTTTATATTAATTGCGGAGATGATTGTAGTAAAGGACTTTTAATCATTAATCCCAAGGATAACACTAATCTAATATTTACTAAAAACACACCCGAAAACTTATTGCTCGACAATCGCGTGGCTAACATTGCTTTGCTTGAAACTGTTTCGGAAAATTGCAACGATTTTCATAATTTTATTAATAAAATTGATTTTTGAATTAACAGTATATGAAGATAATATTCTTAGGCACAGGGACATCGGTAGGAACGCCAGTAATAGCTTGCAATTGCGAAGTATGCAAAAGCAACGATAAGCGAGATTTTAGATTCAGAACTTCACTCTTTATTGAACACGAAAATGCTAAAATTGTTATCGATTGCGGTCCAGACTTCCGATTGCAAATGCTTAATAACAACATAAACGACATAGATGCTGTTTTCTTCACACACAAGCACCGCGATCATACGGCAGGAATAGACGACATAAGACCTTTTAACTTTATGCTCAACAAAGCCGTTGATGTTGTCGCAAATAGCGAAACAATAAAAGAAATAAGGGCTGGCAATAAATACATTTTTGATAAAATATACAAAGATGCACCTTGCCTAAACATTATTAAAATAGAAAATAAAGAATTTGAATACAAAGGCATCAACATCAAGCCAATCAACGTATTGCATGCCAACGAAACGGTTTTCGGATACCGAATTGCCGGACTTACCTACATAACCGATGCTAATTACATCTCGGAAACCGAGTTGCAAAAAGCTAAAAACAGCGATGTTTTGATATTAAATTCGTTAGCACGATACAAGCATCGTTCACATTTTTCGCTTGACGAATCATTGCAAATTATTGAGCAAGTAAAACCAAGAGTTGCTTATCTGACGCATATCAGTCATGGTATGGGATTACACGCTCAAACACAGTCGGAACTACCGGAAAATGTTTTTTTAGCTTACGATGGATTGATAATTGAGATGTAGGCTGTTGGCTGTTAGCCGTTAGCTATAGGTGGTGAGTGTGAGTGCAAAATTCCACCATTCCCGAAATTTAGGGAACCTCATAATTGCTCATTGCACATTGCAAATTGCTAATTGTAAAGCACCATTCACCGACCACCGACCACCATTCACCGTTACAACAATGGACCTGCCTTAACAAGTCTCTTTCCTTCTTCTCTATCGGTGTATTTTTCAAAGTTATTGATAAACCTTTGAGCCAAATCTTTTGCTTTGGTATGCCATTCGCTTTCGTTAGCGTAAGTGTTCTTAGGATTTAGTATTTCGGTAGTAACTCCCTTCAGTTCTTTTGGGATTTCCAAGTTGAAATACGGAATTGTTTCGGTACTCGATTTTTCAATATCGCCGTTTAAGATAGCATCAATTATAGCTCTTGTTTCTTTAATAGAAATACGTTTACCTGTACCGTTCCAGCCTGTATTAACTAAGTATGCTTTTGCTCCCGATGCTTCCATTCGTTTAACAAGCTCTAATGCGTATTTTGTTGGGTGAAGCGTTAGGAAAGCATTTCCGAAACAAGCCGAAAAAGTCGGCTGTGGTGTGGTAATACCTCTTTCGGTTCCGGCTAATTTTGAAGTAAATCCCGAAAGGAAATGGTATTCGGTTTGTTCGGGTGTTAATTTGCTAACCGGCGGAAATACTCCGAATGCATCGGCTGTCAAGAAAATAACCTTTGTTGCATGACCTGCTTTTGAAATAGGTTTTACTATATTATTGATATGATAAATAGGATACGAAACTCTGGTATTTTCGGTTTTTGATGCATCTGAAAAATCGACGTCATTTGTTTCGGTAACGACAACGTTTTCTAGTAAAGCATCACGTTTGATGGCATGGTAGATATCCGGCTCGTTTTCTTCGCTCAAGTTGATACATTTAGCGTAGCAACCTCCTTCAAAGTTGAAAATTCCATCGTCGTCCCAACCGTGTTCGTCGTCTCCTATCAAGGCTCTTTTTGGGTCGGTTGATAAAGTGGTTTTTCCGGTACCTGATAATCCGAAGAAAATAGCAACATCGCCGTCTTTTCCTCTATTTGCCGAACAGTGCATAGCGGCTATACCTTTTAATGGTAAATAGTAATTCATCATTGAGAAAATACCTTTTTTCATTTCGCCGCCATACCACGTTCCTCCAACAAGTTGCATACGTTCTTTCAAATTAAACGCAACAAAGTTTTCGGAATTTAATTTATGTTTTTCCCAATCTTTATTGGTTGTTTTTGAAGCCATCAGGACAACAAAATCGGGCTTATATGTTTTTAATTCTTCATCAGTTGGACGAATAAACATATTTTTAACAAAATGTGCTTGCCAAGCCACTTCCATAACAAACCTTACGCACAATCTGGTGTCCTTGTTAGCACCGCAATACGCATCCATAACGTACAACTTTTTGTTTGAAAGTTGTTTCTGCGAAATTTCTTTCAAGTCGCTCCAAACTTCATAACTCATAGGATGGTTGTCGTTAGTACCTTGTGTTGACCACCAAACTGTGTCTTTTGAAACTTCATCGACAACAATATATTTGTCCTTTGGCGAACGACCTGTAAAAACTCCCGTATCAACACTTACAGCTCCGAAATTGGTTAAACGACCTTTTTCAAAACCTGTTAAACTGCTGTCCATTTCGTGTTCGAACAAAATGTCATAATCGGGATTGTAGTATAGCTCTTTTGTTCCTTTGATGCCATACTGTTCAACATCCACATAAAATCCTTTCTTGTTTATAGCTTCAATCATAATAATATGTTTAATAAATTATTGTTTCTGATTTTTCTACAAAGGTAGGCTATATTAATTGAATATTAACCAATAATTAAAAATTTAATTTTTTGTGTATCTTGTGAAACAATAAGAGAAAAGGCTGTCCTTATATTAAAGACAGCCTCTTCAAGTATTTAGCTATGAAAATGTTTTACTTTTTCGTTGCAGTTTTTTTAGGAGCCGTTTTGGTAACCTTATTTGATTTGCAGTCTCTTGCCTTTTTGTTTTCTATGCTCTCTTTAACTGCAGCTTGAGCAGCAGCAACACGAGCTATAGGAACGCGGAAAGGCGAACAGCTAACATAATTCAAACCAATTTGGTGGCAGAATTCAACCGATGAAGGCTCGCCGCCGTGCTCACCACAAATACCTAACTTAATATTAGGACGTGTTCTCTTTCCTCTTTCGACAGCCATTTTCATCATTTCTCCTACTCCTACTCTATCAACAACTTGGAATGGATCATGCTCTAAAATACCTTTTTTCAAGTAAATTGGTAAGAATTTACCAGCATCATCGCGTGAGTAACCGAAAGTCATTTGAGTAAGGTCGTTAGTTCCAAACGAGAAGAACTCAGCCGATTCGGCAATTTTATCAGCAATTATACAAGCTCTTGGTATTTCAATCATAGTACCTACCAAATAATCAATTCTATCTTTTCTTTCTTTAAAGATAGCTTCGGTAGTGTTTCTAACCACATCTTCCTGCATCTTCATTTCTTCGTATGTACCTGTAAGCGGTATCATAATTTCCGGGAATGTTTCAATACCTTTCTTTTTCAAGTTAAGAGCAGCTTCGATAATAGCTCTGGTTTGCATTTCCGAAATTTCGGGATAAGTATTACCAAGACGACAACCTCTGTGACCAAGCATTGGGTTAGTTTCTTCAAGCGCTTCCACTTTATCTTTAACTTCTTGTAAAGAAAGTCCCATTTCTTTTGCCATTTCTTTCTGAGTTTCATTTGTTTTTGGTACAAACTCATGTAAAGGTGGGTCAAGCAAACGAACAGTAACAGGGAGACCTTGCATTGCTTCAAAAATTCCTTCAAAGTCTTTACGTTGTATTGGCAATAATTTGCTGAGAGCTTTTCTTCTTCCGGCTTCGTCGTCTGAAAGAATCATTTCACGCATTGCGATAATTTTTTCTCCTTCAAAGAACATATGTTCGGTACGGCAAAGACCTATACCTGTAGCTCCAAAACCTCTTGCGGTTTTTGCATCATGTGGAGTATCGGCATTGGTACGAACCAACATGCGAGAGTATTTATCAGCAAGTTTCATAACTTTTTTGAAGTCTTCGCTTAGTTCAGGGTCTTTAGTTGCAAGTTCGCCTTCATAAACTTCACCGGTAGAACCGTTAAGAGAGATGAAATCTCCTTCTTTAAACACTCGTCCATCAATTGTAAGGGTGCGTTTTTCGTAGTTGATAACAATTTTATCGGCACCCGAAACGCAACATTTACCCATACCTCTGGCAACAACAGCAGCGTGCGAAGTCATACCTCCGTGTGAAGTCAAAATTCCTTCAGAAACTGTCATACCTTTAAGGTCTTCTGGCGATGTTTCGATACGAACAAGAATTGCTTTTTTCTTTTTTTCGAACATAGCTGCTGCGTCGTCAGCTGAAAATACTATCTGACCGTAAGCAGCTCCCGGCGAAGCAGGTAATCCTTTGGTAAGAACTTTTGCTTTTTTAATAGCCTCAGGAGTAAATACAGGGTGAAGAAGTTCATCTAATTTGTTAGGCTCGATACGTAATAGAGCTGTTTTTTCGTCTATTAGTTTTTCGCTAAGCATATCCATAGCTATTTTAACCATAGCCTGACCTGTACGTTTTCCGCCACGAGTTTGGAGTATCCATAATTTACCGTCTTGAATGGTAAATTCAAGGTCTTGCATGTCTTTGTAGTGCTTTTCTAATTTCTTTTGAATTTTGAAAAGTTCATTATATTGTTTCGGCATAGCTTCTTCCAGAGAAGCGAATTTTGCCTTTCTTTCTTTTTCGCTAACTCCTGCTTGCTTAGCCCACTCTTTTGAGTGCATTTCGGTAATTTGAAGCGGAGTTCTGATACCTGCAACAACGTCTTCGCCTTGTGCGTTGATTAAATATTCGCCGTTGAAGTGTGGCAAACCGTTAGCTGAGTTACGTGTAAATGCAACACCGGTAGCCGAATTGTCGTCTAAGTTACCAAAAACCATAGCCTGAACGTTAACAGCAGTACCCCACTCATCAGGAATATGGTTAAGTTCGCGGTATAAAACAGCTCTTTCATTCGACCAGCTATCGAAAACTGCGCAGATTGCTCCGTTTAGTTGTTCGTATGCATCTTCCGGAAATTCTTTTTTGGTTTGTTTGAAAACAGCTTTTTTAAAGCGTTTTACTAATTCTTTTAAGTCGTTAGTTGTAAGTTCGTTATCTCTTTTAACGCCTTTTTCTTTCTTTAATTCTTCAATAATAACTTCAAAAGGATCTTGAGCGTTTTTATCAGCAGGTTTCATTCCTAAAACAACATCGCCGTACATTTGAACAAAACGACGGTATGAGTCCCATGCAAAACGTTCTTTTCCTGATTTTTTAGCTATACCTTCAACAGCTTTATCGTTCAAACCCAAATTTAATATGGTGTCCATCATTCCGGGCATAGAAGCTCTAGAACCTGAACGAACCGACAACAATAGCGGGTTTTTATTGTCGTTGAATTTTGAACCCATAAGTTTTTCAACGTATTTAATTCCTTCTTCAACTTCTTTTTTAATCGTTTTAAGTGCAAATTCACGACCTTGTTGGGTATACATTGTACAAACTTCGGTAGTTATTGTAAAACCAGGAGGTACAGGCACACCTATTAAATTCATTTCGGCTAAGTTGGCACCTTTACCGCCAAGCAAGTTTCTCATCTCGGCATTACCTTCGGCTTCTTTATTGCCAAAAGTGTACACATGTTTCGTGTTTGGTTGTTTTTTCGTCATAAGTTAATTTATTTTTAAAATTGTTATTATTTATTCTATTTTTATTTTCGGTTGCAAATTTACTCTTTTTTCTAAATATATCCGAACATTAGATTTAAAATGAATATCTATTTATATACAAATTTTTAACAAATTATTAGGTATAAAGCGTTTTTACTGATAAAAGGTAATTATCTAAATTTTATTAAAATTATTTTAGATGAAATATATTGCCTGTATTTTTATAAAATCTATATCTTTGAAACCGAAATTCATTATCTTAAAATTGATACAAATATTGGTTTTAGGGTATGAAAATAAAAACACAAACAATTTAATATTTAAATAAAACACAATGATAATAGGTATTCCAAAAGAAATTATGAAAGGAGAGTCGAGAGTATCGGCTACTCCCGAAACCGTAGGAATGTTCGTAAACAACGGTTTTAAAGTTATGGTAGAAAAAAACGCCGGTTTAAAAGCTTTTTTTCTCGACGAAGAATATGTAAAAGCCGGAGCCGAAATTATTGACTCGGCAAAAGAAATTTTTGAAAAAGCTCAGATTATTTTAAAAGTAAAAGAGCCCCAATTCAACGAAGAGTACAATACTCACGAAGTTGACTTAATGCGTAAGGGGCAGTATTTAATTACATTCTTGCACCCTGCATCTCCACCAAACCACAAAATGATTTCCAAATTGGCTGAAAACGGAGTAATAGGTCTAACCTTAGACGGTATTCCACGTATTTCGAGAGCTCAAACAATGGATGCGCTAACATCTATGAGTACTTGTGCCGGTTACAAAGGTATTTTATTAGCAGCAAATGCTTTACCCGAATTTGTTCCTAATATGTTTTCGGCTGTAGGTTTTGAAGCTCCTGCAAATGTTTTAGTAGTTGGCGTTGGCGTAGCCGGTTTACAAGCACTTGCTACTGCTAAAAGATTAGGTGCGGTTACCTATGCCGCTGATATCAGACCTGCTGCTGTTGAGCAAGCTACCAGTTTAGGTGCAGAAGTTATAGACTTAGGTGTTCCGCAAGAATTAGCAATAGCTGAAGGCGGTTATGCAAAGAAATTACCACAAGAATGGATTATTAAAGAGCAACAAAAATTAAGCGAATATCTACCAAAAATGGACATCGTTTTCTTAAGCGCATTAATCCCAGGCAAAGTTGCTCCTATTCTTGTAACTAAAGACATGGTTAAGAGCATGAAACACGGTTCGGTTATTGTTGATATTTCGGTTGACCAAGGAGGAAACTGCGAAGTAACCCCTCCGGGAACTACAGAAGTAATTGACGGTGTTACCGTGATTGGCATTAAAAACATACCTGGAATGCTTCCAAAAAGCTCGACACAAATGTTTTCGAAAAACTTATTCCATCTTGTAGAGATTATTTCAAAAGACGGCGAACTTACTCTCGATACAAATGATGAAATAATTAAATCAATTCTTGTAACTTACGATGGTAAAATTGTTCACGAAGGGACATTAGAAGCCATGAATTTATAAAACACAAATTTTTTAAAGGCTGTTATATGGTTTCATATAACAGTCTTTATTATTTTTAAAACAATACTAATATGAACCCTATTTACTTAATTTTAATTTTTTTAGTTTCCACAATTGTTGGATATCTAATAATAAAAAACGTGCCGGCGTTGTTGCACACGCCTTTAATGTCGGGAATGAATGCATTGTCGGGAATTTCCGTGCTTGGAGCTCTTGTAGCTGTCGGATTTTCATTTAGTCCATTTGTACTAGTTGGACAAATAGTTGGCGGTATTGCTATAATATGCGCTGCCATCAACGTTATGGGTGGGTTTGGAGTTACCCATCGCATGCTTAAAATGTTTAACAAAAAAGAAAAGAAATAGTTATGAGTGCAATTACATACATTATAATATGCTCGGTATTATCAATACTTGTTTTGGTTGGAATTTCCTTTATGAGCAAGGTAAAAACCGCCGTTTTAGGAAACTTGTTAAGTGCATTTAGCTTATTTACAGGAATAGTTATCACATTAATATATTACAATATTTTTAATGTAACGACCATATACATTTTTCTTGCAATAGGATTAATATTAGGATATATACTCGCAGTAAGGGTAAAAATGATAGAAATGCCACAAATGGTTGCTATTTTCAACGGTTTGGGCGGTTTCGCTTCCGGCTTGGTCGGTATTTTATCTCTTGAAGGTATAGGTATTAATCCAAACAGTCCAACCGAATATGTTACTTTTTCAAACGTTACAGCTACTTTAGCTATAGTTGTGGGTTTTATCACTCTTGTTGGAAGTTTGGTTGCTGCCGGCAAACTGCATAAAATTCTTGCTCAAAGACCTGTAGTTTGGAAAAATCATCAACTTATCAATTTTGTTGCTATAGCAATTTCTTTGTTGATGGTTGTATTCTCTGTATTTTTAAGTAGAGATGGTTCAGTTGTATTTACACCCACCTTTATAGTTGTAATAAGTGTTTTGGCAGCATCGTTGTTTGGTTTGTCATTCTCTATAAGAGTTGGCGGAGCCGATATGCCCATTACAATTTCTTTGCTCAACTCATTGAGCGGTGTAGCAGGTGCTATTGCAGGTATGGCTATTGGCGATATTTTATTGGTTGCAGTTGGAGGTATTGTTGGAGCATCAGGATTGTTACTAACACAAATTATGTGTAGAGCAATGAACAGACATCTTATGGATATCTTAATGGGTAGAACTTCCGTTAGCTCGTCAGACAAAGGAAAAACACCTAAAAAAGACCCCGAAGTCAAAAAGACTGAAACTGCAAAAGCTGATGAAGGTAAATCTATAGAAGATATTATCAAATCGGCTAAATCGGTGATTTTTGTTCCAGGATACGGTATGGCTCTAGCTCAAGCACAATCGCATGTAAAACAGCTTGCAGATAGATTTATAATAAACGGAGCAGACGTTAAATTTGCAATTCACCCCGTGGCTGGACGTATGCCCGGACATATGAGTGTACTGCTTGCCGAAGCTGACGTGCCTTTCAACAAATTGTTTGAAATGCAAAAAATTAATGACGATTTCAAAAATACCGACTTGGTTATCGTGATTGGTGCAAACGACGTTTTGAATCCTGCAGCTAGAGATGCCGAAGGCACACCTATCTATGGAATGCCTGTACTTAACGTCGACCATGCTAAAAACATAATTATTTGCAACTTCGACACAAAACCGGGGTATTCTGGCGTTGATAACCCATTGTACGACAACAAAGAAAATGTTACTCTTTTCTTAGGCGATGCCAAAGAATCGGTTAATAAACTTATCAATATTATTATTGGCAAAGTTGATGAAAAAGCAGAGACTAAAGTTGACAACGAAGAAGATAAACTTAACGAGAAACTAAAATCGGCGAAATCGGTTATTTTTGTTCCCGGATATGGTATGGCTCTTGCTCAAGCACAGTCGCACGTAAAACAACTTGCCGACAAGTTTATAATAAACGGAGCAGACGTTAAATTTGCTATTCACCCTGTGGCAGGACGTATGCCCGGACATATGAGTGTGTTGCTTGCCGAAGCCGACGTGCCTTTCAACAAATTGTTTGAAATGCAGAAAATTAACGACGATTTTAAAAATACCGACTTGGTTATCGTTGTTGGTGCAAACGACGTTTTGAACCCCGCTGCCAGAGATGCAGAAGGCACACCAATATACGGAATGCCCGTGCTCAACGTCGACCACAGCAAAAACATAATAATTTGCAACTTCGACACAAAGCCCGGATACTCCGGCGTTGATAACCCATTGTACGACAACAAAGAAAATGTTATTCTTTTGCTTGGCGATGCCAAAGAATCGGTTAATAAACTTATTAATATTATTTCGGCTAAGTCTGATGAAAAAAGCGAGACTAAAAAAGAAGACAATCTTGATGACAAATTAAAATCTGCGAAATCGGTGATTTTTGTACCAGGATATGGTATGGCTCTAGCTCAAGCTCAGTCGCATGTAAAACAACTTGCCGATAAATTAACAGCCAACGGTGCTGATGTTAAATTTGCTATTCACCCTGTGGCAGGACGTATGCCCGGACATATGAGTGTGTTGCTTGCCGAAGCTGACGTACCTTTCAACAAGTTGTATGAAATGCAGAAAATTAACGACGACTTCAAAAATACCGACTTGGTTATTGTTGTTGGCGCAAACGACGTTTTAAATCCGGCTGCCAGAGATGCTGAAGGTACACCTATTTATGGAATGCCTGTGCTTAATGTCGATCACAGCAAAAACATAATAATTTGCAACTTCGACACCAAACCAGGATACTCCGGCGTTGATAATCCGCTGTACGATAACAAAGAAAATGTTACTCTTCTGTTAGGCGACGCCAAAGAATCGGTTAGTAAGCTTATTAATATTTTTAATAACTAAAATCGGATAATTTTTTTAAGACATCAATACTATAATACTAAGGCTTTGCGTTATTTTTTTATAATGCAAAGCTTTTTTTATTGTAGAATAGTAAAAAAATATTACCTTTGGCAAGTACTTGAATTAACAATATCACACAACTATGAAAAAAATAAGTCTTCCATTTATTTTAATATTAATAATTGTTTTTTCTTTCAGCGAATTAGTAGCTCAATCCAGCAAAACTAGTTATACTGCCGGCGAAAGAGAAATATTTAATCAGATTAATTTGTTAAGAAAAAGTGAACAGAAGTCTCAATTGGTACTTTCCGACAAGTTGAGTTATGTAGCACAACTTCATATAACAGACTTGAAAGACAACTACAAATCGGAGACGGGTTGCAGCCTGCACAGTTGGAGCGATAAAGGGAATTGGTCGGCGTGCTGTAATGCGAAAAACATGGAAGGGATTAACTGCATGAAAGTAAAACCCAATGAAATAACCGGTTACGAGGGCTTAGGCTTTGAGCTTATTTATTGGGATAACCAAAGAGTTAACGCTAACGAAGCTGTAGAAATGTGGACAGAAAATCAAGCATCGAAAGATATGATTTTGTGCACGGGTAAGTGGTCATCGTTCGATTGGAAAGTTATGGGTGTGGCAATGGACGACAATTACGCTATTATATGGTTTGGCAACAGATTGGAGACAAGTCCCGTTGTACAACAACAAACTAAACCTACAAGTATAGAAAGTACTACCACCAAAAATATAGAAGATAATACCACCAACATTGGCGAATTGTCGAGCAGCAAATACCATATTGTTGTTTCAAGTCTGAAATCGAGAGAAATAGCACAAGAAACGGTTGATAAATACAAAAAACAGGGTTATAAAAATGCTAAAGTCATTGATAATAAATCGTTACACAGAATTATTATAGACTCTTTTAACAACGAAAGCGATGCTCGTAAAGCTCTAAGCGATTATAAAGCGCAATTCCCCGATTGCTGGTTGTTGATTTTGTAGGTGTTTTTCTGCGTTATTTAATATTATTTGAACCATTAAAATTTTAGCTGTTGGCTATTAGCTGTTAGCCGTTAGCTCTTGGCTGTTGGCTATTAGCCGTTGGCTGTTGGTGATGAGTGATGAGTGATGAGTGAATGGTATTTCGAGTCAGGAGTTGGGGGTTGGGAGACGGAAGCCGGAAGTGGTAACATTTTCGGCACTTCGATACGCCTTCGGCACTCAGTGACTCCCCCCGCTACCGCACGATTGCATCGTGTGGTAATTGTTTCTGAAAGCATTAACTTAGTTCATAGGAATAAAATCGAGATTGATTTTTGTTTTATCAACATTGGTATATTCCAAACGCAAAAATCCGTATTCTTGGTTATAGTACGATTTTAAATACGACTTCCCTAACCTTGACCTTTGTTCAGCTTTAACTATGTTGCATTTGTGCTTGGCATCTCCTATGTTTATGTATTCTTTATCTTTTAAAATCTTATATTTGTATTTCAATTTAACATCACCTTTCCATGTCTTACATTCTTCCACCGACCAATAATCTCCGACTGTCAACGACCATTTCCATTTGGTTAAATTGGATTTTTCATGTTTTATGTACGGAAAAGGGTTAATTTCAAGAATTTTAAACATATGGTCACGTGGCGGATGCATCCATATGTTGTATACATTTTCTATAACTCCTGTGCTAGATCTAAATGGCATTTTGTTTCCGCTGTTATAGTAATAGTATTTGATAATTGTCTGATTATATGAACTATCATATTTTATAAATTCTGATAAATCAGGCATAACTTCCATTATCAAATGCGTTATTGTGGAATCGGTAATAGAATTTTTAGGAACAAATTTCCATTTTTTATTAGGCGAAACGGCAAAAAGAAATTCTTCACCTTCAAGATTTATATAAGAGTATTCTATTCTGAATTTTTTGCCGCTTTTATACACGGTGTTATCATCGTTGTAGCGTGTCAAACTGCTATTATCGTTAAATACTTCAACAACAATTCCGGTAGGAGTTTTTTCATAATCAATATTTTGGGAAGTTAAGTTGTACGCAATACACATAAATATGCCAATAATTAAAACCGCTATTTGTTTCATTATGATTATATTTTAAGTGTTGATTTCTATAGTGTTACAACTGCAAATTTACAGCAATTAATTCAATAAAGCTACATATTACTCTTAATGTGATCAATAATCACCTCTTTCTGTTCCGGTGAAAACCACTTGTACGACTCATCTTTTTTCAACCATGTAACTTGTCTTTTGGCGTAGCGGCGGGTATTGGTTTTAATTTTCTCAACTGCTTCTTCAATTGTGTATTTGCTTTCAAAATAGTCAAAAAACTCTCTGTAACCTACGGTTTTCAGCGAGTTTAACTCCTTATATTTATACAGTTCTTTTGCTTCGTCAATTAAGCCTGCATCAAGCATCTCATCAACTCGTACGGAAATTCTTTCGTTAAGCACTGCCCTATCCATATTTAAGGCAATCTTAATTATGTTGAAGTTGCGTTTTTTTGGTTCGTTTAAACGCTGCTCCGAAAAAGGTTTTCCGGTAATAAGGCAGACTTCAATAGCTCTGAGTAGTCGCTGCGGATTGTCTTTATCGACAACATTATAATATTCGGGGTCTTTTTCTTTTAAAATTCTCCTAAGTTCTTCTATGCCTTTTTGTTCGAAAATATTATTCAAGGAATTTCTTAAATCGTCGGGAACGTCGGGAAAATAGTCTATACCATAACAAACCGCATCTATGTACAAACCCGAACCACCTACCAAAAATGCAATATCTTTTTCGGCAAAAATTTCATCTAACTTTTGCAATACATCTGTTTCAAACTGCGCGACGTTGTAATAGTCTGCAATATCAAGAACATTAATAAAATGGTGTTCTACTTCTTTGAGTTGGTTTTGGTCGGGTTTGGCTACGGCAATATTAAGCTGTTTGTAAAACTGTCGGGAGTCGGCTGAAATAATAACCGTATTAAAATGCTTTGCTAATTCAATAGATAAAGAAGTTTTGCCAACGGCAGTTGGACCGGTAACAACAACTAATAATTTATTATTCATCATAATAAACAATTACCGTGTTACCATTGCTCTTCGTCGTCAAATTCTTCGCCAAATTCGGATAGGTCTTCGTCCATAAAATCTTCATCTGAAATATAATCACTATCGCTATAATCGTCGCCACTCATAAGGTCGGAAAACATATCACCAATACTGTCGCTCTCAATTTCGCCTACGCTTTTAATGAGTTTTGGATATTTGACCTTATCCTTTTTTGTAGCAATATCGGTAAGTCTAAGATAAAGCATTATGGGAGAAATGAAATCGTATTCAAGAATAAGATTCAGTTCCTTTTTATCGATTTTATCTTTAATCAAAACATCTTCCATGTTGCTAACCGGAATTTTCTTGTCTTTGCCAATAATGTCGTCATCGTCGTCTGAATCTTCATCTTCAAACTCGAAAATTTCATTTTCTTCGTCGGTTAAACCCATGTCAATCAGAGTTATTTCTTCCAACTTTCTCCATTTTTTATCACAAACATAAAAAGAAGCTAACTCATACTCATTGAAATCGACTGTTTTAATCAAGAAGTTATATAAATCTAAAAAATTGCTTTCATCATCGATTTCAATAACCCTGATAAAATCATCATCGTCAGGAATGCTTACTTCAAAAATAAATGTATTCATACTGTTTTAAATTATATTTGGTAAAAGTACAAAAAAAATATGATTGTGAATTAAAAAAATAACATTTTAATGCAAAAATTGTATTTTGGGGTTACGGGTCGCGTGTTTCGGGTTGCGTGGAAGCTGGGCTAATTCTAATTTCTGACTTCTTATTTTAGAAACCACTCACCACTCACCACTCACCACTCACCACTCACCACTCACCACTCACCACTCACCACTCACCACTCACCATTCACCACCCCAGGTCTGCACGACAAATCAACTTCTTTCAGTCCCATTTTCTCAGCTATTTCAATCATTTTATGATAAGCCTCTTCGTAATTATTGCCAATTTCGCCTTCTAATATTGCTTCTCTGATTTCAGTTTTAATATCGCCTACTTTTTTACAAGGTGGTAGCTGAAACACTTTCATGATAACATCTCCAGAAATAGGCGGTTGCCAATTCCTAAGCTTATCTTTTTCTTCAATTTCTATTAGTTTTTGCTTGACTATCTCAAAATTGTTCAAATAACGCTTAACCTTTGCCGGATTTTTTGATGTAACGTCGGCTTGGCACAGTAGCATAAGGTCGTCGATATCATCGCCGGCATCAAAAAGTAAACGCCTGACTGCCGAATCGGTTACGCAATCGTCGGCTAAAATTATTGGTCGTAGGTGAAGCAACACCATTTTTTGAACGTATTTCATTTTTTCGTTCATGGGTAGCTTTAGGTTCGAAAATATTTTAGGAACCATTTTCATGCCTTTGAACTCGTGTCCGTGAAATGTCCAACCTAAATTTTTATCGTATTTTTTCGTAACAGGTTTGGCAATATCGTGAAGAATGGCAGCCCAACGCAACCATAGGTTATCAGTGTTTAGCGAAATATTGTCCAAAACTTCCAAAGTATGCAGAAAATTATCTTTATGTCCCATGCTACCGACATACTCAACACCTTTTAAGTTGACAAATTCGGGAAAGATAATCTCCAATATTCCTGTTTCATCAAGTTTTAAAAAGCCTTTCGATGGCACTTCCGACATTATGATTTTGTTCAACTCTTCGGTAATTCTCTCTTTCGACAAAATTTTAACTCTATCGGCGTTTCTTTTAATTGCATTAAAAGTGTTTTCTTCGATTGAAAAATCGAGAGTGCACGAAAACCTTATTGCTCTTAGCATACGCAATGGGTCATCGGAAAAAGTAATATCAGGATTTGTAGGCGTAACTATTAGTTTTTTAGCCAAATCGGCTATGCCGCCAAACGGATCGACAAAACTGCCAAAGCTACTTTTTTTAATACTGATAGCCATGGCGTTGATTGTAAAATCTCTACGCAATTGGTCGT
Organism: Lentimicrobiaceae bacterium; assembly: GCA_028697555.1. Taxonomy (NCBI): domain Bacteria; kingdom Pseudomonadati; phylum Bacteroidota; class Bacteroidia; order Bacteroidales; family Lentimicrobiaceae; species Lentimicrobiaceae bacterium. Next base: position 15,678 of record JAQVEX010000006.1, read on the forward strand.
CTCTTAGCGTTCCTTTTTCAACCTTCGGATTTCGTGTATGTTTCCTATACGACTCTTTTCTAGCTCCCACAAACTCGCATTGATAGCCATTGTACTTAAACATAGCCGTGCCGTAGTTTTTGAAGATATGTACTTCACTAACTTTCAACTGTTTGGCAACAGATTCGGCAAGCAAAATACCATCGCCGGTTGTTACAAAATCGATATCCTTACTTTTTCTGTTAAGAAAAATATCTCTAACAAAACCGCCAATAACGTATGCATCGGTGTTTTGCATCTCTGCAACTTCCGAAATAGCGTGCAGCACTTCGTGCAAATCGCTATCTGTTAAATCTAATATGTCAACAATTTGTTCTTTCAAAGATTATTGCTATTTGGGTGTGCAAATTTATAAAATTACAATAAATATTCGCAATCTTTGAGCTGACATCGTATTTTTTTTAATTTTGAAAACAAAAAAGATGAATAGAGAAGAATTATTTTCACTGATAAAATCAAAGAGGTCGTACTTGTGTGTGGGCTTAGATAGCGATATTTCCAAAATGCCTTCCTGCATGTTACGGTACGATGATCCTGTATTTGAATTTAACAAACAAATTATAGATGCTACATTACCTTATGCGGTTGCATACAAGCCCAATTTGGCTTTTTACGAAAGCAGGGGAATAAAAGGATTGCAAAGTTTAGAAAAAACGATAAAATACTTGAACTCGTTTAAAAATGAAGTCTTTACCATTGCCGATGCCAAACGCGGCGACATTGGAAATACTTCAAAACAGTACGCAATTTCCGTATTTGATGAAGAAAGTTCGGGTTTTAACTTTGATGCTGTTACGGTTGCTCCGTACATGGGCGAAGATTCGGTTTCGCCGTTTTTATCGTTTAAAGATAAGTGGGTTATTGTATTGGCTCTGACTTCAAATGCCGGCTCAGCCGATTTTCAGCTTGTAAATACTCAGGAGCAAGAACCTTTTTACAAATTGGTGATTGATAGAGCCAAAAATTGGGGTAACAGCAACAATATGATGTTTGTTGTCGGTGCTACCAAAGCTGAGTTTTTGAAAGAAATCAGAAAAATTGTCCCCGACCACTTTTTGCTTGTCCCCGGTGTTGGCGCACAAGGCGGTAGTTTGACAGAAGTTGCTCGCAACGGACTAAACTCTTATTGCGGCTTGTTAGTAAACGCATCAAGGAGCATTATTTTTGCATCAAACTTCGACGATTTTGCACAGAAAGCTGCAGCCGAAGCAAAGAAAATGCAATCGGAGATGGAAACCACTTTGAAAGAACATAAAATTATTTAGCGTATTTTATCGCTAAAATTTATTCGAAATTCTTTATAATTAAGGTTATAAAAATGAAACAAAATCGAAGCCTTTTTATTCGTATTATTTAAACCATTAAGGCATTAAGAAACATTAAGATTTTAGCCGTTAGTTGTTGGCTAAGTACAGCCAATGGCTAAGAGCTAAGAGCTAAGAGCTAAAAGCTAAGGGCTTATCGTTCGTTGCGATTAATGGACAATAATATGTTTTCAACAAAAAAAGGCTGTCATATCACTACAACAGCCTTAATATTAACAATCAAAAAGTTCCTAAACTACTCTAATACAGTTGTCCAACCAAATTTATCTTCAATTTCGGCGTACTGTATTCCAATAATTCTCTTGTAAAGCTCGGTTGACTTAGCTCCTGCTTTACCATCGGGGCAGTAGTTGTATGTTTTGCCTTCTGATGGGTCAACAATTTGACGTATAGGCGAAATAACAGCAGCTGTACCGCATGCTCCTACTTCGTCAAATTCGGCAAGTTCTTCAACCAAAACAGGACGTCTTTCAACTTTCATTCCCATATCTTCGGCAATAGTAATTAAGCTCTTGTTTGTAATTGAAGCTAAAATTGATTCCGATTTAGGAGTTACGTAGGTATTCCCTTTTATACCAAAGAAGTTTGCAGGACCTGCTTCGTCTATGTATTTTTTCTCTTTTGCATCTAGGAACAATACTGTTGAGAATCCTTTTTCTTTAGCTATTTGTCCCGATTTTAAACTTGCAGCGTAGTTACCGCCAATTTTAAATCTACCTGTTCCCAATGGTGCAGCGCGGTCGTAATCGCGTGTAATCATAGCCGTAACAGGATTAAAACCTTCTTTAAAGTACGGACCAACCGGTGTAACAAAAACCATAAATAAATATTCGTCAGCCGGATTAACACCAACTCTTGGACCTGTTCCTATCAACAATGGTCTGATGTACAATGATGCTCCGGTACCGTAAGGCGGAACAAATCTTTTGTTTTTCAAAACTGCTGTTTTTACTGCTTCAAAAAATAAATCAAGTGGCGGTTCAGCCATCATAATGCCGTCAGCCGAAAGCTGTAATCTCTTTGCATTTTCTTCCCATCTAAAAAGTCTGATTTTACCGTCTTTGCCGGTGTAGGCTTTCATTCCTTCAAATCCACCCTGACCGTAGTGCAAAACAGTTGCTGCCATATGCATGCTTACAAACTCGTCGTCGGTAACTTCAATAGGTCCCCACGCTCCGTTGCGGTAATAAGATCTTACGTTGAAATCGGTTTTTACGTAACCGAAAGGTAATTTACTCCAATCTAAATTAGCTGTCATAATTGTAATTTTTAATATTGATTTATAATAATTTTATTTAAACTAAATTTTCTGCGAAGTTATAAAATTTAATCGGATAACGTAATATTTTATCATATTTTTTACAATTATTTTAACATAAAAGTCGGTATTTCACTTGTAATATGCCGATTTGTTGAAATCAGACAATATAATTTGAAAATATATTTCGGCAAAAAACTATCTTTGTAACTGCAAAAATAAAATACTATTTATGAAGATAGAAAGTTTTACTTACGTACGAAACGGTTTAAGGATGGGATATCCTTTTGTTGCATCAATAAAATCGGCTTTGCCTGTTGTTGATAAAATTTACGTTGTTGTTGGCAATTCCGACGACGGAACAAGAGAAGCCGTGGTTGATATTGGAAGCGATAAAATTGTTATTATCGACACTGTTTGGGACGATTCAATAAGAACCGACGGAGCAATATTCAGGCAACAAGCCAACATCGGTCTTGAACAAACCAAAGGCGATTGGTGCTTGCATATACAAGCCGACGAAGTTTTAGACGAGTTTGCAAAAGACGAAATTATAAAGACTTTTGAATTAGCAGACAAGCATGATGACGTTGACGGTGTTATATTTCCGCGTCTGAACTTTTGGGGCGATTACAACCACGTGCAAAACACACGCCGTGCCGACAGATACGAAGTAAGAGCTTTTAAGAGTAACCGCAATGTAATGTCGTTCGGCGATTCGCACAGTTTCAGAAAATACGAAACCAAAGATTATTCGACAAAAGGTGAAAAAATTATTGTCATTAAATCAAAAGCTATATTCTACCACTACTCCTACACAAGAAATCCAAAACTTATGACCAAAAAATCGAACTATTTTAATACTTTTTGGCATAACGACGAGTGGATAAAAGCACACTCAAAAACCGAAGAATTCGACTATAATATTGTTGATAAACTCGAACCGTTCAAAGGAAAGCATCCAATATATATGGAGGAAGTAATTAAAAACCAAGATTGGGAATTCAATTACAATCCAAAACTCTCCAATATGACGCTTAAGGAAAAGTTTTTATATAATTTTGAGAAAATATTTAACTATCGTCCTTTTGAATACAAAAACTTTATAGAAAAGAAAGTTTAGATTGTTGTTTTGTGTGCCATAAAGGCACTTAGAAGTTCTGAGTTCTGAGTCGGGAGTATTGAGTTTAGAGACTCTTAACTCTAGCTCCCCGCACCACGTAACACGTAACACGTAACACGCAACCCCGCCATATTGTCATACTTTTCCCGCTGGCATAGGTTTTGAACAGTATAGACCGAATTTGAAAATTAAAAACAATATTAATTATTATGATACAAGGACAAATTAACGTACAAACCGAAAACATCTTTCCTATTATTAAAAAGTTTTTATACTCCGACGAGGAGATTTTTTTACGTGAACTTATTTCAAATGCCGTTGATGCTACTACAAAGCTAAAAGCATTGGCATCTATGGGCAAATATAAGGAAGAGCTTGGCGACCTTACAATTGAGGTTAAAATTGATAAAGAAAACAAAACTATTACCGTTAGCGACAAAGGCATAGGAATGACTTCGGAAGAAGTTGATAAATACATCAATGAGATTGCATTTTCGGGAGCCGAAGAATTTGTTAAAAAATATAAGAATAAAACCGAAGCCGAACAGGCAGGCTTGATTGGGCATTTCGGATTGGGATTTTACTCTTCGTTTATGGTTTCCGATAAGGTGGAAATTATATCGAAAACTTACAAAAAAGGTGCAGGTTCAAAAGCCGTTCGTTGGTCATGCGACAGCTCGCCGAATTATACAATGGAAGAACATGACAAAAAAGAAAGAGGCACGGATATTATTCTGCACATTAGTAAAGATTCGGAAGAATATCTTGAAGAAAACAGAATTTTAACCCTTCTGAACAAATATTGTAAGTTTTTGCCTATACCTATAAGGTTTGGTAATGAAAAAGTGTGGGAAGAATCTGAGACCGAAAAAGACGAAAAAGGAAATCCTAAGACTGTAGAAGTCGAGAGACCACGCATTATTAACGATACAAATCCGCTTTGGATTCAAACGCCTAGCACGTTGAAACACGAAGATTACATCAAGTTTTATCGTCAGTTGTACCCTATGACTTTCGACGAACCACTGTTTTACATACATCTGAACGTCGATTATCCTTTTGACCTTACCGGAATCTTGTATTTCCCTAAGGTAAACAGAAACATAGATTTACAACGCAATAAAATTCAACTATTCTGTAATCAGGTGTTTGTAACCGATTCGGTTGAAGGTATTGTCCCCGACTTCTTAACTCTATTGCATGGCGTTATCGACTCGCCGGATATCCCTTTAAACGTTTCCAGAAGCTACCTACAAAGCGATGCTAACGTTAAAAAAATATCGGGGCATATTATGAAAAAGGTAGCCGATAAATTGGAAGAGCTTTATAAAAGCGAAAGAGAGGATTTTGAGAAGAAATGGGACGATATTAAGCTGTTCATTACATACGGAATGATTAGTGAAGAAAAATTCTTTGAGCGTGCCGAAAAATTTGCACTTCTTAAAAACACAGAGGGCAAGTATTTCACATTCGACCAGTACAAAGATAAGGTAAAAGACACTCAAAAAGACAAAAACGACAACACGGTTATAATATACGCTTCCAACGTTGAAGAGCAACACAGTTACATAAATGCTGCCAAAGAAAGAGGTTACGATATTGTTATTATGGACGGTCTTTTAGACAGCCACTTTATTAACACTTTGGAGCAAAAACTTGAAAAAGTCAATTTTGTTAGAGTCGATTCGGAAATTACCGACAAACTGATAGATAAAGACGAAAAAGCTCCTTCGAAATTAAGCGATGATGAAAAGAAAAAGTTGTCGGAACTGTTTGAAAAGCACGTAAACAAAGAACAATACAACGTTCAAGTTGAAGACATGAGCGAAACCGATTTTCCGGTTACAATTACACAATCGGAGTTTATGCGTAGAATGAAAGACATGGCGGAAGTTGGTGGCGGTGGCTACGGCTTTATGGGTAATATGCCTGATATGTACAATATTGTGGTTAACGCCAATCATAATATTATTTCAAAAATATTAGCCGACAAGAACACCGAAACTCAAACTCAAAAAGTATTGCAACTAATTGATTTGGCTCTGTTGTCGCAAAACTTGCTCAAAGGCGAAAATCTGACTGCGTTTTTGAACAGAAGTATAGAAATAATTTAAAAAAGTATTTTTACTTAAGTTTACGAAATAATTTCTCATAATTTCTTTATTATGTAGAAATTATTTACTTTTGTACGCTGATAATTAATTATAAACCAAAAACATTACACTTATGAAAAGAACTGTATTGATTTTAGGAATAGTAATATTACTATTAATACTACTAATTGGTAGAGGTATCGGCATTTACAACGATTTTATTGTAAAACAGGAAGCTGTTAAAACATCTTGGGGAAATGTACAAAATGCTTATCAAAAACGTTTCGACCTTATTCCCAATTTGGTAAATACCGTTAAAGGTTACGCCGACCACGAACAAAGCACCATGATTGGAGTTATTGAAGCCAGAGCACAAGCCACAAAAACAAGTATAAACGTTGGTGCCGACAAAATCACTCCGGAAACTCTTGCCGAAATTAACAATCTAACTGCCGATATGAATTCGGTTCTATCAAGGTTACTTGTTGCGGTTGAACGCTATCCGGATTTAAAGGCAAACGAGAACTTTTTGCAGCTTCAAAATCAGTTGGAAACTACCGAAAATGAAATAAACGCAAGAAGAAACGAGTTTAACGAAACGGCTAAAGTTTACAACACCAAAGTTCGCAGATTTCCGAGCAATATTATTGCTGCAATATTTAAGTTTAAAATAATGCCTTATTTCGAATCGACAGAAGGAGCGGAAGTTGCACCAGTTGTTGATTTCTCGAAATAAAACGGTTTAGCTTTTAACAAAACTTCCCTTGTAAGTATTAGTTTTACTTACAACCACTACGTAATAAATACCCGAAGGTAATTTATTAGTGCTGATGTTTTGTCCTTGTTTTACATTGTCGATTTGACTTACAAGCAATCCCGAAGAATTGTAAATCCTTAGGTTAAAGCTCTCAATATTAGCGTTTTCCCCAATTTGTATTTTAATATTGTCTGAAGTCGGATTAGGATATATTTTCAATACTGATTTTTCTGTTTTGAAAATCTCCTTACCAAAAGGATTTTCGGTTATGCCGTAAAACAAACTCAAGCCACCGCTGTAATTACCGACAATCATATCGACGATAGTATCGGAATTCAAATAATCGAAAGCTACAGCCGAGTGAGTTCCGTCGTTTATTTGCGATAGATTTCCTAATAGATTGAAATCGCCGATAAGGTTTCCGCTTATGCTATCGTAAACGTAAATTTCGCCAAATTCGGCACCACAGAATAATCTTAGCTTTTGTGTTTTATTATCGACTATAAAAGTTGGTACACTGTATCCTTCATACGAAAGCATATTATCGGTAACATCTACTCCACCAAATTTTTTATCAACCAACTCGAAAGCAGGTTCGGTTTTACTGCCTAAGTTTAAAAATAAATACAAAACTCCTTCTTTATTGCCGCTAACCATATCAATAAGTCCGTCGTCGTTTATATCGATTAAAAAGGGTGTTGAAAACTCGCCTGCATCAAGGTTTTGCCAGTTTTTAACGCCGTTTGCAAAAGATAATACTCCATCGGGGATTAATCTGTTTTCAAAATACCAGAAAGTGCCGTCGCTACAGCCTAAAACAATATCGTTGTCGCCGTCGCCGTCGATATCGGCACAGGCAGGACGCACAGCCAAAATATCCAAAGTATCTAATCGTAAAAAATTGGTGTCAACTATTTTGTATTCAGGTCTTCCAAAAGTGCCAACATTTTTAATATAAGCCAACTGAGCATGGCTCTTGGTTTCTAAAAAATAATTGCTTTTAAAGTAAGCCGAATCGAAGTAGCCGTAGTTACCTACCAATAAGTCGTTTAGACCGTTGTTGTCTAAATCAACAAAGGTTGGATATGAACAAGTTCCGAAATCAATCATTTCTTCTTGCAAAAAGGCTTTTGTTTTGAGCTCGTAAACCTGATTAAAATTATCGCCTTTGTTTATATACAGCCAATTTGAATGCTTATCTTCGTTTTTAAATTTGGCAGGTGAAAAAGAAGTGCAAATTAAATCCAAAATGCCATCGTTGTTAAGGTCTATGCGCTCGACTGCCGGAAAAGTGCTTAAATACAATTTTTCTTCAGCATTTGGGAAATTGTAAGTATATTCTATCATGTTGGCATCAACGCTTGTACCGCCGTTTATAAGCAAAATTATATCGGAATAATCGACATCGCCAAGGACTAAATCCATATTTCCATCACCATTGGTGTCGTAAACTAATAAAGTTGAGCCTGTATGTTTTTCGTCTGATCTGACATTGCCAACACTCTTGGTAAAATTTACGCAAGTATCCAAGATTATTGTATTATCTTCGGCTCCTTCGGCAAAATTACCCCAGCAATGCTGAGTCTTAACAAAAACCAGCGAATCGGTGTGGTTGTAGTACTCCATCGACATATTTTTGTGCATCTCTATAAACGAACCTAAACCCCAAAAAGTCAAAATATCGTAATCGCCGTCGCCGTCAATATCAACAATAGCGGGATAATCAACGCTTGTAACCAAAATATTCGTCGCTATTTCTCCGTACTGTGATACCAAATACGGATTTGGTAATGTAGCATCAACAAAAGCCAACTCGCTTGTCGAAACGTTTTTGTAAACCTTTATTCCGCCGGTAACGTAAGTAAAAATATCAACTTTGCCGTCGTTGTTGTAATCAACGCAACGCATCCAATTTCTGATTTTGGGAAAAGAATTTGTATACTTTGGAGAATAAACGTACTCGCCGTTAATATTAATAAAAGGCAGTAACCTTGAACTTAATCTGTCGAAAATGAGCAAATCCAAAGTTCCGTCAAGATTAATATCAATTGCATTGTACTGAGCCGAATTTATACCTCCGACAAAAGCATGTTTCAATATTTTGTCATTTTGGTCGTAAACCACAATATCATTAGCTTTTACAAATCCGTTTTGGGGGAAATTGTAAGCGATGTTTTGAGAAAATAGTTGAGAAAATCCTAAACAAGTGAGTAATAGTAGAATTGATAGTGTTTTAAGTTTCATTTTCGATTTGAAATAAATGATTATTGATTACAAAGATAAAACAATAGACAAATTGAAGAATTGTACAATGTTAATTTAATTTTACTTGTTGCTATTTCTTATCATATAAAATTATTAATTACATAAAATGTGAAGTTCGTTTATTGCAAATTAGTTTAACAAAATTGTTTGAACACTAATAAATATAATGGTTCGGTGCAACGCACCTTTAACACAACAAATACAATTTATGCCACAAATTGCACGGTGCTAACGCACCTGTTTGAACTTCACATATCAATTAGTTAAAACATAAGTAGCTAAGTTGATGAAGAACGAAAACTATCGGTTTATTCTATAACACCCGTATCCAAAAAGCATTTAACGAGAACCGTATAACGGCGTCCCATTTGTAACAATATGAAATAAGCGCCAATTAGGTGCGTGGCACCATTACATTAAAACTACTTTTCAAAAACAAGCAATATAAAATTCCAATTTCTAACTTCTGATTTCTAATTTCTAATTTCAAAATGCCAATGGCTAACAGCTAACAGCTAAAAGCCAATAGCTATCTACTTGCAACTTCTAATTTTAAATATCAAACAAAAAAATAAAAATCGGTTAATCTTGTTAGTTTACAAGATATGCTTATATTTGCAAACTTGAAAAATTAATTTTTAATCATAAATAAAATCCAGATGCGAAACAAAGGTGCGATAAGATTTTTTGCAATAGCGTTTGCCATAGTTTGTGTTTATCAGCTATCGTTTACAGTAGCAACAAAGATAAAAGAAGGCAAGGCTACAAGATATGCAAATAACGAAATTTTTTACAAAGATGTAAAAGAGCTGTCTAACAATCATGCTGCACGCGAATTAGTTGTAATTGATTCAATTAGAGAAAGCAAAAAGAATCAGTATTTAGACTCTATCTCAAACAAAACAGCCTTAAACATACTAATAAGAAAATACACTTACAAAGAGTGTAAAGACCGTGAAATCAACTTAGGTCTTGACCTTAAAGGCGGTATGAACGTGATGTTGGAAGTATCTTTAGCAGACGTAATTGACGGTATGTCGGGACATAGCGACGACCCAACTTATGTTGAAGCTATGCGTAGAGCAACTGAAAAACAGAAAAACTCACAAAAAGATTTTGTAACCCTATTCGGCGAATCGTTTACCGAAGTTGACCCAAATGCTCAACTTTCGGCAATATTCAGTCGTATGGACTTACGCGAAAAAATTCAACCCAGTTCTACAAATGCGGAAGTACTATCAGTATTGAGAGAAGAAGCTAACTCTGCTTTCGACAGAACTTTTAACATTATGCGTAACCGTATCGACCGCTTTGGTGTTTCTCAACCTACAATCCAAAAGTTGGTTACCAGCGACCGTATATTAATTGAATTGCCGGGTATTAAAGACCCCGAAAGAGTTAGAAAACTGTTACAAGGTTCTGCTAACCTTGAGTTTTGGGAAACATTTCATTTTAATGAAATCCAAAACTACTTTAGCGAAGCTAACGAATTACTAGCTATGAGCCTTAGCTCCGAAGATATAGAACACTTAGGAGACACTTTGGAACAAACTACAGGAAAAGATGTTCAGCAAGAGGCAATAGATACTGTAGAAAATGAAACAACCGCAGCTATTGAAGAAGATACGGCAAAAAAATCAACTTCTGCCCTATCCGACTTACTTGAAGCCGATAGTTTGAAAGTTGACAATGCTGCACAATTAGAAGAATACCGCAAAAAAAATCCATTATTTGCTTATTTGCAACCTGCATATTTCTTCCAAAATGGTCAGTATTACGCAAGCGACAGAGCTACAGTTGGCTACGCTCAACTAAAAGATACGGCTATAGTTAATAGCATGCTAAATAAAGTAAAAGATATTTTCCCTAAAAACCTTAAATTAGCTTGGGCTGTAAAACCCGAACGCCACTCTCCTGATGTTTTAGAGCTTTTTGCTTTAAAATCGAACAACAGAGAATATACTGCTGCCATGCTCGGCGATGTAATTGTTGATGCACGTCAGGACTACGACCAAAACGGTAGAGTTGAAGTATCAATGACTATGAACGCTGTAGGTGCAAAAGAATGGCGCAACTTAACTCGCGACAACGTTGGAAATCAAATAGCAATTGTTCTCGACGACTTTGTTTATTCGGCTCCAAACGTAAATACCGAAATTCCTAACGGTCGCTCTTCCATTTCGGGTAACTTCACCGTTGAAGAAGCAAAAGACTTGGCTAACATATTGAAAGCCGGTAAACTACCCGCTCCTGCTCGTATTGTTCAGGAAGAAATTGTTGGTCCATCATTAGGACAAGAATCTATCAACAAAGGTCTACTCTCGTTTGCTATCGCATTTATATTTATATTAGCCTACATGGCTATGTATTATGGCACTGCAGGTAGAGTTGCCAACATTGCATTGTTTACTAACGTATTTTTCTTATTAGGTTTCTTAGCAAGTTTAGGAGCTGTACTAACCTTACCCGGTATTGCGGGTATTATCCTAACACTGGGTATGGCTATCGACGCTAACGTTATTATTTACGAGAGGGTTAGAGAAGAAGTCAGAGCCGGTAAAGGTCTGCGACTAGCTATACAAGACGGTTACAAAAACGCATACTCGGCTATTATCGACGGTAACGTAACACAATTGATAACCGGTATAATCCTTTACTTCTTCGGTTCAGGTCCTATACAAGGTTTCGCCACAACGCTTGTAATAGGTATTATAACTTCGTTGTTTACTTCTATATTTATTTCTCGTTTACGATTTGAAAGACTTCTTGATAAAAATAAAGACATTACTTTCGGAAATAAATATACAATCAATGCATTTACTAATACTAAAATTGACTTCATTAAACTCCGCAAGGTTACGTATATAATATCAGGTGTTCTAATACTTATAGGTATAGTTTCATTATTTACGAGAGGATTGAGTTATGGTGTTGACTTTACAGGTGGACGTTCGTATATAGTTCGTTTCGACAAGGATGTCAATCCAAACGAGGTTCGCGAATCAATTTATAATATTTTGGAAGATGCACCCGAAGTAAAAACATTCGGTTCAGCCAACCAGGTTAAAATTACCACAAAATATTTAGTTGATGATAAATCGCAGCAAGCTGACTCAATTGTTGAAGCTAAACTATACGAGAGTTTGAAAGATATGTTTGATGAAAACATAGCTGCAAACGACTTTAGTACCAAAAACCAACAAATAGGTATTTTGAGTTCGCAAAAAGTTGACCCTGCTATCTCCGACGATTTAAGGCAAAATGCTATATATGCCGTTCTTCTGTCAATGATAGCAATTTTCTTGTATATTGCCGCACGATTTAAAACCTGGCACTTCGCTTTGGGTAGTGTCGCATCACTATTCCACGATGCTATATTAATGTTGGCATTATATTCAATATTCTACGGCATTTTACCATTCAACTTAGAAGCCGACCAATCGTTTATAGCTGCCATTCTGACTGTTATAGGGTACTCGCTTAACGACGCTGTGGTTGTGTACGACCGAATAAGGGAGTGGCGAAAATTATTCCCCAAAATGCCTTTGTACGAAAATATGAATGGAGCTCTTAACTCAACTTTAGGCAGAACAGTAAACACAGCCGGTTCTACTGCCGTTACGCTATTGGCTATATTCTTATTTGGCGGCGATGTTATTAGAGGATTTGTATTTGCAATGCTTATAGGTGTTATTGTAGGTACCTACTCTACACTATTTACAGCTATTCCTATTTCATACGATACAATTCTTCTTAACAATAAACGTATGGAAAGAAAAAGAACCGCCAAAGCCGCTAAAGCTGATAAACGCAAAAAATAGTTTAAACGATTTTATCGCTATAAATAAAAAAGGTGTTAGATAATCTGACACCTTTTTTGTTATTAGCTCATAGATTGGATGTTGGTGAATGGTGGCGGGTGAGTGGTGATTAGTGATTAGTGATGAGTGATGAGTGATTAATTAGTTCCGAGTTTGGAGTTTAGAGTTTGGAGACTCAGAACTCAGAACTCAGAACTCAGAACTCAGAACTCAGAACTAACCCTAACCACGAACCACGCAACATCATCAAATCTATATAAAAAACAAAATGCGAAATTTTATAATATTTCCTCTAGTTTATAACTACCGCCCATAACATATCCTTTTTCATTCTGTTGTATGGTAGATACCTCGTTGTCGGTATCGTGGCAATAAAACATGAAATAATTATTATTAAAGGCTTCGGGTAAAAATTTTTCTTTTTCTTCGAGGGTTACAAGAGGTTGAATATCGGCAGCAGCAATGTACGGAAACGGCAAATGATACGCCGAGGGAAGAAAATCGGAACCGTAAACTATGAATTTGTCTTTATAGTGAATAATTGGAACTATTAAACCTATTGTGTGTCCGTAAAACAGTCGTAATTCAATGTTTTTGAATGGTTGCTGACCTTTTTCAACTAAATTTAATCTTCCGCTTTGCAATAATGGAGTGAGATTTTCGGGCAAAAAGGCTGCATATTCTCTTTTATTCCTTGCCAAAGCCCAGTCCCACTGATCTTTGCTTACCCAATAATTTGCATTTGGATAAGTGTGTTTTATTTCTTCATTATCGTAATAAGTTGCAGCACCAACATGATCGTCGTGAAGGTGGGTAAATATCACATCGGTGATATCTTCGGGTTTGTAACCGACTTCTCCCAACGATTTTACAACATTGTAATCGTCGTTTCGCTCTCTGACTTCATAATATCTGCTACGCTGCTTATTTCCCATACCCACTTCTATAAGAATTTTCTTGTCGTCGTAAACAACAAGCATACAGCGAGTAATCATGCGTATAAAATTACGTTCGTTGGCAACAGTAAGTTTGTTCCATATCGTTTTGGGAATAACGCCGTAAGCCACGCCACCGTCCATTCCCCAAACATCTCCTATAATAGAATAAATATGCATAGTATTAGTAAAAAGGGCAAAGATACACTATTGACGAATAAAATTAAGGTTTGTAATTAATATTATTTACTCAAAATCAGTAAAACAAATTATTGTTGTTCGATAAACATCTTTAGCTATTGGGTTGCGTGTTGCGTGGTTCGAGTTGCGTAGCAATGAGCAATTAGCATAATTACCAATTGATAATTGATAATTGCCAAAAGCCAAAAGCTAAGAGCTAAGAGCCAAAAGCCAAAAGCTAAAAGCCAATGGCTATAAGCTAAGGGCATTTAACACAAGCCATAGGAACAACTTTCTTTTTCATGGTTTTATCGGACAGTAATAAAAATAAATTACCTTTGTGGAGTTTAATTATTAAACCCATTTTTAATGAATTTAAATTGGATTGATTGGAGTATTGTTGTCATGCTTTTTGCATTGATGTTGGGCTTAGCTTTGCTGAGCAAAACACTACTAAAGAGCGTCAGCGATTTTATAGCAACCGGTAGAACCGGCGGCAGATATATAATATCTATGTTTCAGGGTACGGCAGCCTTGGGAGCCATAACAATAGTCGGAGCATTGGAACAAAACTATTATGCAGGCTTTAATTCAAGATGGTGGGAAATGCCTACTGCCGTTATATTAGTCGGTATGAGCGTTGCCGGCTGGGTTGTTTATCGTTTCAGACAAACAAGAGCTTTGACCATGGCAGAATTTTTTCAGATGCGATATAACAAAGCTTTCAGAATTTTTGCCGGTATGCTTGCGTTTCTCTCCGGAATTGTCAATATGATTATCTTCCCTGCCGTTAGTGCCAAGTTTTTTATTTATTTCTGCGGTATTCCAGAAATAGGACCTTTGGCAGGCTTTTCCGTAACCTACATTTTGGTAACCGCAATAATGGTTTTAGTGCCACTGTTTTTTATTTTCTCGGGAGGGCATATTGCTATTATGTTTACCGACTTTGTTCAAGGCACGTTTGTAAATATTGTGTTTGTTTTGATTGTCATACTGCTACTTGTAAAAGTCGGCTGGACGGACATTAGTCAAGTTATTACAAAAGTACCACCCGGACATTCGCTTATAAATCCTTTCGATGCTTTTGAGGTGCAGGACTTCAATCCTTGGTTCTTTTTTATAAGCATGTTCGGACTCATATACACAAAACTTTCGTGGCAAGGTAATGCTTCATTTAATGTTGCAGCCAAAAGTGCTCACGAAGCTAAAATGGCTGATATTTTAACCAATTGGCGATTAGTCCCGCAGTGGGGACTTTTCTTGGTGATAGTTCCTATTATTGCGTTTACTGTGGCACATCACGAGAACTATAAGGTTATTGCTGATAGTGTTAATGTGTTTTTGTCGTCTTTTACAGTCGCAGACCAAAGTCAGCTTAGAGTTCCAATGATATTGAACCAACTCCTACCTGTTGGTGTTAAAGGAGCATTTGCTGCTATTATGCTGGCTGCTGCTATTACTTGCCACAACACTTACATGCACTCGTGGGGAAGTATTTTTATACAAGATGTTGTGCTTCCTATACGCAATAAGCCTTTCAGACCAAAAGACCATATCAAATACCTAAAAATGTCGGTTGCCGGCGTAGCTGTTACAATTTTTATTTTGAGCATTGTTTTTCAACAAACCGAAAAGATTTTCCTTTTCTTAAATATAAGCGGAGCTATTTATGCTGGAGGTTCGGGTGCTGTGATAATTGGCGGACTTTATTGGAAAAGAGGTTCTACCATCGCTGCATGGGCTGCCATGATTACCGGTTCTATTGCAGCAACCGTAAACATTGTTTTAAATAATATTTTTGAGAATTTCCCTATAAATGGTCAGTGGGGATGGTTTATTGCTATGGTTTCTGCGATTTTTGTGTATATAATGTTTTCATATCTTTTCCCAGATAAAAAAGATAGTTTTAACCGAATTGTAGCAAATGTAAAAAAACACGAAAATAGCACTGATGCTCAGGAAGAACCGATTAAAGGTTGGAAAACAATGCTGCCGACAAAGGAGTTTACATTTTGGGATAAAGTTGTATATTGGGCGACTACAAGCTGGACTGCCATGTGGGTGTTAGTTTTTATTGTAGGAACTTTATTTTACTTTATTGTAAAACCGCTTACAAACGACCAATGGATGATGTTTTGGAAAATATACACTTACGTTTTCTTAAGTGCATCGGTTTTTGTAACAATATGGTTTACAATTGGAGGTGTTAAAAATCTGAAGGAAATGATAACAAAACTGCGAAGCAATTTACGCGACGATTCCGACGACGGTTTTATCTCAAAAAATGAATAATAATTCTAATAATTAACTACTATGCTTAAACGTTACGATTTAAATCCGATAATAACACGCAAAGACATACCAAATGTGGGCAACCTGATAATTGACCCGAGCAGTGTTTTCAATCCGGGTGCTATTAAAGTTGGAAATACCTACTATTTAATACTTCGCGTGCAAACCAGAGCCAGAAAAACTTATTTTTTATTAGCTGAAAGCTCAAACGGTATTAACTTCAGTATCAACAACGAGCCTATTAATTTTAAAGGTATTGAGAATTACGGCAAAAAAATATTTCATTTATACGATGCACGCATTACGCATATCAACGATGGATACTACATTCAATTTGCTATGGATACCGAAGATGGTTGCCATTTAGGCTTGGTAAAAACCGATGATTTTAAGTCTTTTTACTTTATTGCAGCCGACGAGATTGACTCCAGAAATGGTGTTATATTTCCAGAAAAAATAGGTGGTAAATTTGTACGTTTTGAGAGACCAAACCAAGTTAAACTCGAAAACGGCACTATGACCGGCGACAAAATTTGGTTGTCAGAATCTGATGATTTGATTACATGGAATTTGGTTTCGCCTGTAATGAGCGGACGTTTTCACTATTGGGACGAGCTTATTGGCTCGGGTCCTACTCCTATCAAGACTCAAAAAGGCTGGTTGCACATATATCACGGCGTTGCTACACATTTTGGTTCTTCAAATATTTATCAAGCCGGTGTTACTCTGCACGATTTAAACGACCCAAGCGTGGTTATTGCTCGTAGTGGAGATAATATTTTGGAACCACGCGAAATGTACGAATTAGTCGGTCAAGTGCCTAATGTGGTTTTCCCTTCGGGGATTATTGTTGAAGAATTTGACGAAAACGGTTTTGCGAAAAACAATAGCGAAGTCAAGGTTTATTACGGTGCTGCCGATACCAGCATTGGTCTTGCGACTGCTACCGTTGAAGAACTTATAAATGCCTGCTACCAAGGCGATATATAATTTTACAAAGATAATTGTATGGAAAATAACGAAATTGATAAAGAAGTTGTTGAGAGTCCGACTCAAATTGATGAGACTAAAAGCAACAATGATATAAAAACAAATGACGAAACCGCTTTGAGCGAAACTGATATACAGAATTTGGAAATTGCATCGAAGTGGGCGAAATTTATTTCTATTACCGGCTTTATAGTAATATTTTTTATGCTGATATTAGGGATAATCATTCTGTTTTCGTCGTTTAGTTGCAATAATTTTCAGGATAGATTTGTAAGATTAAACCAAATAGACAGAATTGGCGGAATATTAATGATAGTCGGTTTTGCCGTCCTTTTTCCTGCGTTTTGGATATTAAATTCATTTTCTATTAGAATAAATAAAGGTATAAAAAACAACACAACTGCATGTTTCGGCACTGCATTTAAACGAATAGCTCAGTTTTTTAAATACTTTGGACTACTAATTGTCGCAGTGCTAGTGATATACACTCTGTTTTTGATAATTATATCGGTTTTTAGTGTTACGTCTTTTTGAAGTGAATAGCTTTTGGCTGTTGGCTGTTGGCAATTAGCAAATTAGCAATTAGTAATGAACCCCGAAACTTCGAGGCACATTGCACCCTTAAGTTTCGAGATTGTAGCAAAATTTCGCTTTAAAGGTTCTATTCTTTTTATATGTTCTTTTGTCTTGACACAAAAGAACCAAAAAGTCAAGGCTGACATTTCTTTTCTGAATTACGTTCTCATAAATCCTAAGTTCGTGCGGGTGATTTCCGAGCAAGCTCGGAACTTCCCGTTCTCACTAAGGATTTATTTCGAACTCCATTCAGAAGAAATGTATGCCGTCCTTTTTAAAGCTAAATTATTGGCTATTGCTATTGTTTTGGCAACAAGTTATCTATACGAAAAGAGTAAAGCCTATTTAATTGCATATCACATTAACAAAATCGCTGATACTCTCCCGAAACTTCGGAGCTAACAGTCAATAATTGCTCATTGTTAATTGTTCATTGATAATTGCCACGCAACCCGCAACCCGTAACACGCAACTCGTAACCCGCACCACGAACCTACTTCCACACCTTTAACTTAATCGCCGTAATTACACTTTTAGTCGTTTGCGGAAAGTCGCCTTTCATCATCCAATCGTAGTAAGAAGTGTCGGTGTTAAAAACGTCTTCAACGACTTTTCCTTTGTATTTTCCAAAATTGAAAACAGGTTGATTCTTATTGTTGTAAACAATATGTCCAACCAAATCGACTGTGTCGTGTACGTTTGAAAATTCGCTTAAATCGTCGATTTTATTGGTAATTGGATAAAAAACATTGCCGTCGGCATCAACGTATTCAACATCTTTGTACCTTTCAATTTGCTTGAGCAAAATTTGATAAGTGGCTTTGGTGTCGTACTCGGCGGAGTGAGCGTTCTCTAATTCTTCATCGCAGTAGAATTTGTAAGCTGCACGGAGATTTCTGGGTTCCATTTTATGGAAAATATTTTGAACATCGACGAAACGCCTGTTTCTGAAATCAAACTGAACGCCTACACGCAAAAACTCTTCGACTAACAAAGGAATATCAAACTTGTTTGAATTAAATCCCGCCAAATCGCTGTTGCCTATAAAAGCATTTATTTCGCCTGACAGCTCTTTAAACGTAGGTTTATCTGCAACCATATCGTCGGTAATGCCGTGAAATTTAGTAGATTCGGCAGGAATAGGCATCTGCGGATTTATTAAATATCTGCGAAATTGCTCGGTTCCGTCGGTTAAAACCTTAATCATTGCAATTTCAATAATTCTATCGGAAGCAATTCTTAATCCGGTACTTTCTATATCAAATACCACTAAAGGTTTGTTTAATTGTAGCGTGTGCGTCATCTTTATTTATTTTACTTTTCTTCCCAATTTTTTGTAACCTTTTATCAAAATTAAAACGTCGTTCAGAAGTTTATAATCTTTGGCGTAAACAGCATTGAGCTTGTATATAAGTTCGTAGTTGTCAATCTGTTTGTTGAAATTATCTGTAGGAAACAATATTGATTTTTTTAAATTAGGCAAGGTTTTGCAACTAATTTCAGTATTGTAGCCCACCAAAGTATATTTTGAAACGAAAACCTTAAAAATATTGCCTATAAAATTCTTTCTTTCGGGAATAAAGATAAGGTGCAAGGGCAAAGTCAATATCATAAACAAAGAAACAATAAAATCGAAGGTTCTTTTTAGAATTTTATTATTGGTTTTTGATACTGAATTGTTTTCAAGTTCTAAGAGCTCGCCGACGGTATTTATGGAACTGCTGCCGATAATTGATAAGCTTTTGGGCGGAGCTATCTTGTATTCGATGTTCAGATGCTGCAGCATTGACATTTGGTCGATAATTTGCTCCGATTTTAAATCGCCGGCACAAAACACGATTTCGTTTATTTTATTTACTCTGACAATATCTTCCAATTTGTCGATATTTCCGACAAACATATCGTTTGAACCTGCATCATTGCTTGTGCTGATATTAAAACAGACTTCATTTTTCAAATTAAAATTCGTAATCATTTGTCTAACACGTTCGACTTCTTGTGCCGAGCCGACAATTGCTATACGCTTGTTTGCAGGTATTTTGATATATCCTACCAAAATATAGAAAAGTCGGACAAATAATATTGCCATAGGCGAAAACAATGCTCCAAACAAGACTATTCCACGAGAAAACCTTAGAATTTCGGGCAACATGGAATATATTGCCAATAAAACTACCCCACCTACTACACTGCCTTTCAGGGCTTTTTTAATTTTGTACGGCTTGCTGTAACCCGAATTGAAAAACAAGCATAAAAGCATAATCAAGACCATTGCCGGTAGTACGTAGTAGTATAGCTCAACAGGATAAGAGCCGCCTTCGGGATACAACTTGTTTTCCCAAAGTTTGCTTATAGCGTAGTAACCTGCAGAAAGCAACAAAGCATCGGATAATGGCAGTAAAATCCAGTTTAAAATGCGTTTTAGCATAGCCAAACCGGCTTTTAACCATATTGCAAACTTTATCAGCAACGTAAAAGCACCGTAATACCGCTTGGTGAAATGCTTTTTGGTAAAAATTATCATTGCGTTGTAAAACACGTAAACGTAATTCAAACTGCCTTTCTTGGTGCTTTCGCCTTTGTAGTGAATGATACGAGTTTTGGGATAATAATAATTTTTGTACCCTGCTTGTAAAATTCGGTACGATAAGTCGATATCTTCGCCATACATAAAGAAATCTTCGTCTAAAAGACCGATTTTGTCTAAAACGCTCTTACGCAAAAGCATAAACGCACCCGACAAAATTTCGACAGAATGTATTTGTTCTTTATCCAAATATCCCAAATGGTACTTGTTGAATGTCTTTGATTTAGGAAAAATTTTCGACAGTCCCGACATCTTAAAAAACGAAACCTTTGGTGTTGGTAGTCCGCGTTTTGATTCGGGTAAAAAGTTTCCTTTTCCGTCAACCATCTTAACACCCAAGCCGCCTGCATCAGGAGTTTCGTCCATAAAATTAACCACCTTAGCCAAAGTGTCGGTTTCAATAACCGTGTCGGGATTGAGCAACAAAACGTATTCGCCTTTGGCTATTCTTATTGCCTGATTGTTTGCCTTAGAAAAACCAACATTATCTTTATTGGCAATGCAATTAACATTAGGAAATTTATTCCTAACCATTGACACTGAGTTATCTACGGAAGCATTATCAACAACAAACACTTCCATATCGAAATCAACTTTTGATGCCATAACCGAATGCAGGCACTGCTCCAAAAATGTTGAAACATTATAACTGACTATAACAACCGATAACTTCAAGATTACACTTTTTTACAGTATGCAAAGATAATGTATTTGGTTTAATTGGAGAGAGAGTATTTTTTTATGGTTTTGAGGTTTGGTGTGTATTATAAAAAATTGGATTATTAATGTCACCCTTATACACCACGTGCGTGGCGAGTTGCATGTTCGTAATTACACAACATTACTTAACCCCACTTGAAAAGTAATCTTCAAATTATCATTAACTGCACCATTAACTATATTTATGTAACATTAAATGATTTTATTTGTTGATTAGAATGATATACCGAATTTTATACTTATTGCACCAAAGTTTTCTGTATCTTCACGGTAACCGCCCCAGTACGAAACAGTATTATTCATCCTTTGCATTTCATAACCAAATCCAAAAAACATTGCAGATTTGTCTGAGATTTTAAAACTAACCCCAAAAGTGGGAGTAAGTAAAATCCCTTCCCCTATGTATCTATTTGCTACATTATATGAAAATGAATATCCTATTCCTAATGACAGATATGGAGATACTTTTCTATTGATAAAATTTGTCCGAAAATCCAAAAAAAAGGGAATTAATACTGCATCGGCACCAGAGTAATAATGTAATCCTGTTCCAACACCCATTGAGATGTAGGGATTTATCTGGTGCCCAAAAATAAAATTAAACTTAAATCTATTCTGACGATAGTCGCCTACCCCTATTTGATGACCCAGTTCTACAATTCCTTTATATCCAGGTTGTAATCCGGGTTGTAACCCAATATTATTTAAAGGATTACCATTTTTGTCCCTTAATTGCTCTTTAGTAAACCTCTCAATATCATCAATTTGACAAACGAAAACATTTCTATCAGCAGTCTCAATTTTAATAGATTTGTTTGGAATTTGTTCAATAATTATTCCACGAATAATGCTTCCATTTTTTAGATAAACTACATCTTGATAATTACTTTGTCCGAATGACAACATCGCGAATGATAAAAATAAAAGTAATGTAAAATATTTTTTCATAATTTAAGAGATTATGTTGTTAATGAATACGTTTGCCTGACATTAAATATACTAAACAAAAATACAAAATTCACAAATATAAAATGTATTCAGAAATAATTATTTTTTGATGCTTGTAGAAAACTAATAGCATCATATCTTTTAAATTAATTAAAAATGCTTTTTTAGAGCTACTGCTGACTTCTCAGAATATGAACTGATTTAGATGCACAAAACTGTCATTACACAACAAAAGTTGATAACTAGAAGAATATTAAATTGATTATGCTATCCACCATTGTACCAAATGCTTGTTACTATCAGTTTTATTCTTTTGCCTTTAAATAGTTTATAAATGCTGAGCAAGAAATTAACATGAATTTGGCATCCTCTATAGTTACATTAATATCGTCCTCTAACAAGGAATGTCTAATGCCTCCTGAATCACTTGTATAACCGTATAATGCAGAAAAAGATGATTTCATTGCTTTATGGATTCGGTTTGTCTTTTCAATTTGGGTAAGTGCTTTACCCAATGTTGCTTTTGGGTCTCCTGTTAGAATACAACAATAAGCCTCTACCGCAGAAATAGCTTCTTTAATAGAATTTCTATAGTCTGGGTTTTGTCTGTTTGATAGTAAATCCAGTGCTTGGCATAAATGTGTTTCAACAGACTTATATTTTGATGTATTACTGAGAGCTTCCTCAATAGCTTTAACTTCTTGGTCTGAAGTTATTTGAACAATTTTATTTTGAATTATAGTATAACCTGCAAGTTCTCTTTTTAAAGTATGATTTACTTTAGCTGTATAGTCTAAATTTAATGTATCACTAATGCTTGATAAAAACTCTATCAAATCATACTTTTCAAACCATTCTGCTTTCAAATACCAGTTTTTTATAAATTTAATAACACCATCCGAATAAACACCTCCAAGACTAGTAGTTGGAATTTCATCTGCTTTAAGTTCAAAAAAGTTTTCCCAAATATATCTTAAAATTTTAACTCGCCTTGATTCCCCATAAGATGATGAAGAATAGTCGGCTGTTTTATTAATGAAATCATTTAATATATTGTTCCACAAACGATTTTCTAAGACCTGATCGATACTGCCCGTTTGTAAGGTTTGTCGTATATCTTTTTTTCCTATTCTTTGTGAAAATCTCATAATCGTATTTGCTCTCAAATTTCTAGTAACGCATAATTTTCACAACAAAAATAAAACATTTTCAGAAACAATTAATTTTCACCTTAACCTTATTAGCATTTACTTTATCCTTTTAAAACAATAAGCCCTCCCGCACGCAATCACTACTCCTTTACTATCTTCCTAAACTCAAAAGTTTTGCCATTATCAAGTTTAATGAAGTATATACCGGGTGCGAAATTGCTTGTGTGAACGGCAGTTTTTTTAACAAAATTACCTTTGGTAATGACTTGTCCTACAGAATTTAAAATTTCAAAATTTACGATTTCGGAATTACCCTTTATTTCAATAATCAGTTCATTTGAAACAGGATTTGGATATATTTTAACACCTTTATCCGATTCAACAATTTCTTTATCTGATAAAAATACATTTATTGTATTTGACGGGTCGGAGCTACAACCTGCCAAAGTAACAATTACATAATAGTTGCCATTTACAGTTGCAGTATAATTCTGACTTGTAGCACTGGTTATTAAGCTGTCTTGGTAATACCATTGATTACCTGACGGAGCGCTGGAATGCAAAACCGAACCGTTTAATGTAATGATTGGAGTATTCGGTTTTTTGTTTACGGTAATTGCCTTTGTTGCAGCTTCACCCTCGCCGCATTTATTTTTTCCTCTTACTTTTATATTGCCTGAAATTGCATTAGTGCCAAAATCAACTTCAATGCTGTTTGTCGTGCTTGTTCCAGTTGCTCCGCTTGGAAGTGTCCATACGTACGAAGTTGCATTTGCTATTTCGGGCACTTGGTAAGTTACAGAACCTTGCCCTTGGCAGACTGTTGACTCACCTGTAATTATTCCGGCGGCTGAAGGCGGATTTCCGGCAGGAGTATTGAGTAAGTAATTTGTGTGTGTCCAAGTGTGGTCAGCACCTGAGACCACCCAATTATAGTCGGCAATTTTCAGACCTTCACCAAACCATGGATCCATGTAATACAAATTATTTCCTACCAAACCGTGTCCGACAACAAAATGTCCGCCTCCCGAAGTCCATCCCCAACGAATAATAAATAATCTGTTGTTTTGAATATTAGAAATTACTTGGTCTTGAGTAAGTACTAAAGTTCCTGAATTTGAAATATTTCCAAAGTGAACTAATATGTCTTGAATGCTTCCGGGCTCTCCCCAATTGTAGTTCCAATAATTACACCCTGCCAAAGGATTGACACAGCAATTTGTGTTGCCAAAATTATGCCATGTAGCGACAGTTCGCGTGTACTCTGCAATCTCGCACTGCGACACAGACACACAATAATAGTCTAGAACACATGCAGTAACACCTGTCCAACACCACTGACTTTGCTCTTGAATTACCTGAGTAACATCCAAAACCTGCGATTTTAAATTGATAGAAGCTATCAAAATCAACACACATAATATTACCTTTTTCATAATTTTTTATTTTATTATATTGATTAATTCGTTTAAGCTATATTGGCTTTTTTCTTGAT
The DNA here is from genome assembly GCA_028697555.1 of Lentimicrobiaceae bacterium. Classification (NCBI taxonomy): domain Bacteria; kingdom Pseudomonadati; phylum Bacteroidota; class Bacteroidia; order Bacteroidales; family Lentimicrobiaceae; species Lentimicrobiaceae bacterium. Next base: position 40,233 of record JAQVEX010000006.1, read on the forward strand.
TTGAAATTGGCTGGAATTTCCATTCTCCGACGCTATCTTCGCACATAAAGTAGTCTGTTCGTAGCTCATATACCCTAAGCATTGCCGAAAAATCGTTTTCTTTTTTAAACTTAAAAAACTCTTCAGCCAATAACACAGCTCCAAAATCGACAATCTTGTATTCATCGTCGCTATTTTTATGTATGGTAAACAGAGCTCTATACTCATTATCAATGACTAACGGAACACGCCACGTATTTGTAAATGATAAACTGCCGTTTTTAATGGTGTAAACAGCAATAGGTTTACCAATAGTTGCTTTATTTATTTCAGCTTGGTTGTTAATTCCATAATTGCTTAAAATTTCACTAGGAATTTCTTCTAAAAAGAGCCTGATTGATGTATTAAATTCCGAAGGGAAATTTGGTTCCGGAATTTTTAAATCCTGCGAAAATGCAAGTTTTGTTACCATTAGCAATGCTAATAGAATAAATGTTGATTTTGTTTTTATATTCATAATCATCTTATTGTTTGTTACATTTTTTTGTAGTTGTTATTGGCTTTTCATCGCTTGACACAGACGCATTTTTACTCAACAAATGTACAATATTCGTAAATGCAAAACATTTTCTCGGACAATTATTTTTTTACCACAACCATTTTACCACGTATTGTGCACTTTTATTTATCAATCATTGTTTTGATCTTGTTGTAGGTAATTTCCGTTTCGGTTTTATCTTTGAAATTGATGATGATTTTATCATCGTTATTTTTGGTTATTATCAGATATGGCGGTAAATCGGAATGGACTAACAGTCTGCTTTTGCCGAATTTATCAAGGGTGAATATTCCCTTTTTTGCACTACCATAACTAAATCCATTACTACGTACTTTAATTTTCGGTAATTGGTCGGAAAGTTCGATGTTTTCAATCTCGCCAATATTTATTTCAAATCCGTACATTCCCGAAAATCTGATTGTATCATTATTGTATATCAGCTTTGAAGTGCTACATCCGTAAACTAATAGTCCAATTGCGAATGAAAGCACCAATACATTAATAACGACAATAAAATATACCGACATGGTATTCTTACTCTTGTTGTGGTCGAATTTCTGAGCTTTAATAATCATAATTGATACTCCAACTAAAATTGCTATCAATACTATTGAATTGGCAATAATTTCTAAACCAATCAGCTTAAAAATAAAATATCCGATTATGATTGATAGACCTATAACGATAAATCCATTGCGCATAAATGTCGATAAGCCGTCAATATCAACATTTTCCTTCTTTTCTTTCGGCATGGTGTTATATCCGGCAATTAAATTAGGCATGGATTTAATTAGAAATCCTAAACCTATCATTAATATTCCGATTATAAAACTAAATATTATGTAAAACATTGTTTATCAGCTTATTACAACTATGACTTACGTTTGATTTACGAAACAAATGTAAAATATTTTCTAAAATAACTATCTTTTTTATTGCTTTAAGTTGTTAAACAGTTTGTTGGTCAGCGTTGCTTTTTCTTTGTTTTTTCTTATTTACCACCACAAAAATTATCATCAGAATTGTAGCTATAAAAGCCATGATAGAGCCAAAATAAAACGGTGCATTGGAATTGACGTTGTCGTATAACAAGCCTGCTATTAAACTTGCCGGAAGAAGCGTAATTCCGAGTACAGCGTGATATAAGCCGTAACCTGTGCCTTTTAAGTCTTTACTTACTATATCCGAAATTAGAGCTTTTTGGCTTCCATCGACCAAGGCACTGTACAAGCCGTAAAAAACGAATAGAATTATAAAAACATTCAAACTGTTAAATCTGCCGAAAAAGTAATACACAATTGAATAAACAAGAAATCCGAGAATAATCATCACTTCGCGACCTTTTTTGTCGGATATTTTACCTATAGGTATTGCCAATAATACGGAAACAACATTAAAAATCATGTAAACAAAAGGTACGTACGACTTATTTATTCCGGTTTCGGCAGTTTTTACAAGTAATAACGCATCGGCGGAATTGCCAAGACTAAAAACGAACACAATTAGCAAGAAGAAATAAAACTTTTTAGGCAACTGATTTAAACGGAATTTGTTATTTGTTTCTTTTTTATCCGTTTTTACATCTTTAATGAAAACAGCAATGGTAATAACGCCCAATATTGCCGGAATAGTAGCAATAAGGAATATATTGGTATAGTTGAGCGGGAAAAAGTATAATAACAAAAAAGCTGTTAAAGGTCCAAGAATTGCTCCGCTATTATCCATTGCTTTATGAAACCCGAAGTTTTTACCTGCTTCGTTTTTAGCAACCGAGCCGCTGATAAGACTGTCGCGTGGTGCAGCTCTGAAGCCCTTACCTATTCTTTCGAAAAAACGTAAAAACAAGACTTGAATTGGAAATCTGACTAAAGCATAAATAGGAGTTATTATAGCGGTAAGTCCGTAGCCAATAAGCATAAACGGTTTGTTTTTTTTAATCCTATCACTCCAATATCCCGAAAAAGCTTTGACTAAAGCTGCAGTACTTTCTGCAATCCCTTCGATTAACGAAATTGAAGTCTTTGATGCACCAATAGACAGTAGGAACAGCGGCATCACGCTATATATCATTTTTGTAGATGTATCGGTAAAAAAACTGGTTAATCCGGTAAAAAAGACATTCCTCTGTAATCCGAGTATTTTTTTGTTTTCCATTATGGCATTTTGTTGATATTGTGAGGGTTTTAGTGTTACCTTAGGTTTTACCCTATGAGTACAAAACTCTGAAAAAGTACTCATTTTTTATATCGCTTGTTTTAGCACATAATTTATTCGCTATTAATCAAATTACTCAAATCTACCGCTATAAAACTCTTATCTTGAGTGTCGTACAATGTGTTTCCAATCATAAAAGCATTTGAAGTTACATCAATTTCAGCAATCCTTTGTCCTGTATTATTTATAACCAATGTTTTATTGTCTTTTGCAATAAACTTAAAATCCTTTATCCACAGGTAATAAATACTTAAATCGGTGTACTCTATTGTTTTTGAAATATTTAATTCGCTGTCGATGGTTAGTGTTTTACCCAAACTGGTGTGAACAAATATTTTGGTGGAATCGGATTGTGGAAGACTAATTAAATCTCCATTTTGATTTGTGATGAACACTTGATTGCCTACAAAATATTTTAGTTCTCCAACACTGTCTTTCGGGAAATCTTTTTCAATAATCAAATCCCCTGTTTCCATTGAATACTTTGAAATTCTGTTTTCAAACACTAAAAAGATTTCATCGTTTCGTATATTATAACTTAGAATAGGGTCGTTTTTCACATCTATCAATGAAAAGAATTTCTGTTCTCCAGACTGCCTATCAAATGCTGCTAAGAAAGGTTTGCCAAAATTTAATTGTCTGTAACCCATAAATGCCATTCCTCTATTAATCATAAATATTACGCTATCATTCATGAAGATAGTAGATTTACTTGCTAAGTCATCTGAAAATGGAGTCATCCAAATAGTTTCGCCTGATTGTTTGTCGATTTTTGCAAGTTGTTCTTTTGAAGCCAAATATATACTTGAGCTGTCAATTACAGCATTAGACACCAAATCTCTGACTAAATCGTATCCGGTGGACGTAACAAATGTGCCTGTGAGCAAGCCTAAGCCAACTCCAGCCACATTTTTGGCAATCGTTCCTGTGTAATCTTTTTTTCCGGTAATCGTATTGTAATCCCAGCCCTTTCCCGTTTTTATATTAATTGAATGTAATCCGGCAGCGACAACAATAAAAGTTGAATCGTTTATATAAAAAAAATCGTTCCAACCATAATCTCTATTTAAATATCTATTCCAAAGTACGTTACCGTTTTTTAAGTCAATCCCTTCCAATTCATTTGTAAATCCGGTCGAGTTTTTGAATGAGCTTTTGAATTTATATCCGAAGCCGATATTATCAATTGGGTCAACAAAGTATATTTGGTTTTTAACTTCCCAAATTTCTTTTCCAGTGTTGATATCAAGACAAAAACTCTTATTGCCTGAAGTATAAATCATTGTTTTGCTGAACTGCTGTAAACTGCTTAATTGGTAAGCAATCCTTTTGCTCCATAACACCTTTTGATTTTTAATGTCGTACTGGACGATGTTTCCTTTGTTATCGAGCCATTTCCCATTTTTGCTTAACCCTCTTAATTGAGCCGTCAAAAATCCCGTTGTTGTATCAAAAAATGTTTCATGAATCCTATTAGGAAACACATATTCAATTCCTTTAATGGCAGAGCCATCGACAAGGCTTTTTCCCATTATTTTCTCATTGGTTAATACTTGGATTTTATTTCTTTGACTAAATCCTGTAATCGAAATTAAAAGTAAAATCCCTAATACTATTTTTCTCATAATCATCTATTTAACTGCGGCTGGTATTCTTTTTTGTTACTTAACAAAAGTACATTATTTACTAATGTAAGATACACTTGGTAAAAATTATTTTTTTGATAGATATAGGAAACAGATGTGGCGTAACTTTTGAGCTACCGTAAAATGTAATTTTTGAAAGTAGTCGTTATTTTATAACCCACAGATTTCCGTTTGATAACTTTAGTCCGATTATGCCTTGCGATTTTGTATAATACAAAGTATCGGCATGCAATCTTTCGGGATTATAACAATGACCAGGGAGCGTAAACACATTATAAAATGTTTTTTGTCTGAGTTTTAAAGAATCTAAGAAAACACCATTTTCAATTGCCTTTTCTTCCATTGCATTAACGGGTAAACGCATGAAACTTGTGGCGGTGAACCGATCTTCATAATAATTCCATGTAAAATGAATCTCAGGAGTTTCTTTTTTTTCGGTACTTAAATCAAAATGATTAGAAATAATGACTTGTAAATCAGACTGCTTATACCAACTTTCAAAATATGTGTAGCTGTGTTCTATCTTGTAATAATCGCAACAAAAGCCACCATCACATTCTTCTATCACTTGGGTGTTAATCTTTCTGTTACCATTATCATAAATGATTGGATATCCATTATTGTCGATAAAAGTTAAAGTTTCGTGTCCACTGTAAGGGTCAACGGCTAATTCGTCTTCAGTAAGCGGTATTACTGCAATTAGCGACCCACAACAAGACGATAATAACAAGAATAATAGTAAGTAAATTGAGTTTTTCATTTTATGTGTGATTTATAATTTCCGATGATATATTTTTCACAACAAATGTAAAACATTCGTGGATATAAAACGTATTAAGAAATAATTATTTCTTGATTAATTAAACTCTCATTATCACTACCTACTGCTTTACCACTTTAAAAATCTTAACCGACTTATTAGCAGAATATACTTTAAGTACGTAAATCCCTCTTTCATAATCCATCAGATTAATATTTTGCGATGTCGTTTCAAGTATTTTCTGTCCGTTTATTGTAAACAGTTCTGCTTTGGAAATTTGCGGAGCATTTATTCTGATAAAATTGTTAGTTGGATTAGGCGATACGGTTATAGTGCTGCTTTCAGGTTCTTTAATATCTGTAATTTCCCAACAAGTGCCGGGGTTAGTGTAACCATCTCCGTATAGCGAAAATATTGTATCGTTCACAGAAAAGCAAGTTAATTTATACTTAAAACCACCTATAGGGATTTCCGTATATAGCAATCCTTGCAATGACCCAACACCTTCGACGAAATCGAAATAGTTATTGCCAAAGAGTCTAATCTTCTTACGATATGTGTCACCAATAAGTATGTATTCAGCTTGTACAACTTGGGCTGTTATATATCGGAAATTATTACTGAAATAAGTATTTGTCATTAGCATAGTGTCGCCGGGTTCGAGATTGTAATTGTAAAGCAAAAATTCGGTTGTGTCGTACGGCGAATCGCTTGAATACTTGCAGTAAACAAGTCCGTTGTCTTCGCGAATAAAGCATGTGGCTTTTTCGTATCTGGTAATGATAGTATATTGTTGTCCATTAATTGTAGTATCGCCATCGGTTTTAGCAAACTCGAAGAAATAAGTCGGAGTGGAAAAATCCATATTTTTTGATACTACTTCCCAAGTCGTATTCTCCGTTGGAAACGGAATAGGATTCTGAGCATTTGTCAGAATAAGGGAAAAAACAAAAAACGTAATTAAAGCTAATTTTTTCATAATGTAGTGTTTTTAATTGGTTTGTTTATTCTCTTGTCTTTTAGTGAGTTTTATATCTCATAAAAAAGTATTTGTCCAACAAATATATAAAATCCCTAAATACAAAACGTATTCTAAAAAGTTTATTTCTTAATCAAGCTCTTTTTGGCGTTACCGTTGTGTTATTATTGCTTTACTATTTTAAAAAATTTAACCGACTTGTCAGTAGAATACACTTTCAGCACATAAATTCCACTTTCATATCCCATCAAATTAATATTTTGCGATTCAGTTTCAAGCACTTTCTGACCGTTTAACGTAAATAATTCGGCTTTTAAAATTTGCGGAGCATCTATTCTGATAAAATTGTTGGTTGGATTAGGAGATACAGTTATAGCGATGCTTTCAGGCTCCTTAGTATCTAAAAATTTCCAACAATTGCCTGAGCTAGTTGCTCCATCTCCGCTTAAAGAAAATATTGTATCGTTTGTAGAAAAGCAAGTTAAAAATGAAGCCCATTCTGTAGAAGGTAGCTCCTGATACAATAAACCTTGCATAGACCCAATACCTTCAACGAAAGTGATTTCATTCCAGCCTGAAAAGACGATTTTTTTATGATATTTATCCCCTACAAGCACTAAGTCAACACTTTCAACGCGTATTGTCTCGTAGTACATCTGACCATCGAATGCTACAACAATTTGCATATCATCGCCAACTTGAAGATTAAAATTGTAGAGCAAAAATTCGGTTGTATCGTACGGCGAACTGCTTGAATACTTGCAGTAAACAAGTCCGTTGTCCTGACGAATAAAGCAAGTTGGGTAATTGAGTCTGGTAATGACGGTGTACTGCTTTCCGTTTATTATAGTATCGCCGTCTGTTTTAGCAAATTCGTAGTAGGTAATCTGGGGGTCAAACCCACCACTCCAGTACTCTCTTTCTGTTCTCCAAGTCGTATTTTCTGTTGGAAATGGAATATAATTCTGAGCATTTGCTAGAATAAGGGAAAAAACAAAAAGAGTGATTAAAGCTAATTTTTTCATAATGTAGTGTTTTTATTGGTTTGTTTATTCTGTAGTCTTTTAATGAGTTTTATATCTCATAAAAAAGAATTTGTCCAACAAATATACAAAATACCCAAATACAACCACCTCCCCAAACAATTATTTTTCAAATAAACCCAAGTGTAATATTTTATTAATTTTGCTAACAATATTTACAACAATATTGTTTTAAACATGCGTATTGATATTATAAGCATATTTCCCGAAATGTTTGTCGGTTTTTTGGAGCAATCTATTATAAAGAGAAGCATAGACAAAGGTATAGCCGAAATTTACGTTCATAATCTGCGCGACTACTCCAAAAATAAACATCGCAAAGTTGACGATTACGCTTTTGGTGGCGAAGCCGGTATGGTTATGATGATTCAGCCCATAGCCGATTGCATAAATTCCTTAACTAAAGATAGAGTTTACGACGAAATTATTTTTTTAACTCCCGACGGCGAACTTTTTGAACAAAAAACCGCAAATGAACTCTCGTGTAAGCAAAATCTTATTCTGCTTTGCGGTCATTACAAAGGCGTTGATAACAGAGTAAGAGAACATCTGATTACAAGAGAAATATCGGTTGGAAACTACGTGCTAACAGGCGGTGAAATTGCCGCTGCTGTAGTTACCGATGCCGTTATAAGACTTATCCCGGGCGTTTTATCCGACGAGACTTCGGCTCTCAGCGATTCGTTTCAAAACGGACTTTTATCGCATCCGGTTTATACTCGCCCCGCCGATTATAACGGCTGGAAAGTGCCTGAAGTTTTAGTTTCGGGAAACGAAAAACTTATAAACGAATGGAAATTGGAACAGGCAATTAAAAACACCGAAGCCAACAGACCCGACATGCTCGAATAATTTTTTAGTTGGTACAATTATCAGATAATATTTTCGTTATTAAGTAAGATTAAATTAAAATTAATGATTAAGTATATTTTATATACTTTTGCAACAAATTAACAAATAGCTTTATAAATGAGACAAACCGAGAAAGCTTTTTTCAAGATTATTAAAAAATGGTTGAAACCGCTTTTAATTATTTTTATTTCTACCGTTTTGTTGGTATTGTTTGTTAGTTCGCCTATTATCACTACTCCACTCTACGAATCGTCGGTTGTGCTTTATCCTTCGGCAACAAATTCCATTTCAAAAGTGTTGCTCAACGAAGCAAATCTTACTAAGCAAGACGTTTTGACCTTCGGACAAGATGAGCAAACCGAACAAATGATGCAGGTTTTGCAATCGAACACAATTAGAGAAAAGGTAATAAACAATTTTAATCTTGTTGAGCATTATAAAATCCGCGAAAACTCAAAGTATTTTTACACCAAGCTGTATAACAAATTTAAGTCGAATGTAAAGGTAAGACGAACAAGGTACTCGGCTATTGAAATAAGAGTTACCGACAGAGACCCGCAAATGGCTGCCGATATTGCCAACAATATTGCCGAACTCGTCGATACCGTTTACTTTGAAATGCAACAAAAGCGTGCCGTTCAGGGCTTGAATATTGTCGAACAATCTTATAATTCGTTGGTTGCCGAAGTTAACCAAATGAACGATTCCTTGTCGTTTATACGCTCAAAGGGCGTTAACGACTACGAAACTCAGTCGGAAATGGTTAATCAGGAAATGGCAAAAGCCATTGCTAACAATAACCAAAATGCTGTAAGAGCTTTGAAAAAGCAATTAGACACCATTGCAAAGTACGGCGGTGCTTATGTTTCGCTACGCGATGCATTGGAATACAAACAAGAACAACTTAGCTTGTTAAAAAAGCGCTACGAAGATGCCAAAGTTGACGCAAATCAGGCAATTTCGCAAACTTTTATAGTTGAAAAAGCATACAAAGCCGAAAAGAAAGCATATCCCAACACATGGCTAAATCTGTGTGTGATTACCTTTTTCGTTATGTTTTTTGCCGTAGTGGTAATACTTTTTATAGAAAAATATTCGTCGACAAAACATAACCAAACACCAAACCCTAACACTTTAAATTGACACATAAATAATTCCAATATGACCTCAACTCAAAAAAATCAGACCTTCGACAATATAAGTTTTTTGAAAATTCTTATAAAATGGAAGTGGCAATTAATTATTGTAAGCGTTGTTGCTTTGCTTGCTGGAGCTATAGCCGCAAACTTTATTATCAAACCTAAATTCAAATCTACTTGTTTGGTTTATCCTTCAAACGTGCAGCCATACTCCGATGAGAGCGAGACCGAACAGTTAGTTCAGTGGATGAAAGCCGGACTCGTCCAGGAAGGCGTAATTAAAGACCTTGACCTTGGCAATCATTACGGAATTTCGAAAGACTACAAATACTACCAATCGACAGTTGATTATTTGTACAACAAAAATGTTAAAATTGGGAAAACAATGTTTGAAAGTGTTGAAATTTCGGTTACCGACAAAGACCCGGTTATGGCGTACAATATCGTTAACAAGATAATTGAACACTCAAACAGAGTTATTCTTAATGCGCAGGCTATTAAGTTTAAAGAAGTATCCGACGCCTACGAAGAAGCCATTGCAGAAAAAAAAGAAGAAATTCAAAAAGTTAAAGATGAATTTGGCGAGATTTCAAAAGAATACTACCTTTTCAATTTGGAAAGTCAGGGCAGAGAATTTACTCGTGGCTTGCTTAGGGGTTCAAACAACACCGAAAACTTTAACAAAATGAAGAAAGGTGTTGAAGAAAAAAGTAGCGATGTTGCTTATTTGTACTACCGTTTTGAAAACTTGGATTTGGAACTTAGCGAACTTATTCAAAAATACGACCAAGCCAGAGTTGACTTCAAACGTCCTTTCTCGTTTAGCAATATAATTTCAGATCCTCAAATTGCCGACAAAAGGTATTTTCCTAAAACGGTTTTCATAATGTTTTACTTCTTTGTTGCCTCATTTGCCCTTGCTATGTGCGTGATTTTGGCTTGGGAGTATAGACAAAAATTCATTAACGCTGTAAAAGAAAACGATAATTAGTATTGAAACCCAATTTAAAAAATACAATATTCTACACTGTTACATTTTTGTTTATCTTACTAAACTTGTATTTAGTGTATAAAAACATGTACTACGGTATTTTGTTGCCTGTAGGACTTGTTGTCTTGTATTTCTTCTTCTTCAAATTCGATATTATTTATCTGCTTATTGCGTTTGCTACACCTCTTTCCATAAATTTACTGAGTGCTAGTACCGGTAATAATTTGTCGCTACCAAGCGAACTACTTCTTATTGGTGCAACAGCCTTTGTTATTTTTCATGCTATTCTGAGCAAAGAAGAAAACGTACCGCAAATTGCAAACCACAATGTAAGTAAGGTGATTTATTTTTATTTGGGTTGGATTTTTATTACTGCTTGTACCTCGCAATTGCCTTTGGTTTCGTTTAAGGCTCTTGCATCAACTTTGTGGTTTGTTATTCCCTTGTATTTTGGCGGCTTGTTTTACTTTCAGAAGAAAAACAATATTCGCTACTTCCTGTGGGCTCATACAATTGCATTGATAATTGTAGTGTTTTATACCCTGTATGTTCACGGCTCGCATGGTTTTAGCAAGGAAGTCGGGCATTGGGCTATGTCGCCATTTTACAACGACCATACGGCATACGGGGCGATTTTGGCACTGTTCATACCCGTTGTTTTTGCTTTCCTTTTCGACAAAAACAGCTCTAAACTCGAAAAGTTTTTTGCATTAGTTGCAGGTTCTATTTTGGTTGTAGCATTTTATTTATCGTATAGTCGAGCTGCATGGGTAAGTCTTATTGCCGCTATTGGCGTATTTGCGATAGTTATTTTCAGAATAAAATTCCGTTGGGTGCTTGTTATCTTTGTTTCATTGGCGGCACTATTTTATGTTTATCAGTTTCAGATACTCGATAAAATGCAGAAAAACAAATATGATTCTTCTGATAATTTTACCGAACACGTTCGCTCTATTTCAAATATATCGTCAGATGCCTCCAATCTAGAACGTATAAACAGATGGCAGGCAGCAATAAGCATGTTTAAAGAGAAGCCTTTGTTTGGTTTCGGACCCGGAACCTATCAGTTTGAATACGCACCGTACCAAAGAAGTATGGACAAAACCATAATCAGCACCAACTTTGGAAACATGGGAAATGCCCATAGCGAATATCTTGGTCCATTGTCCGAACAGGGATTATTGGGTCTTGTAAGTTTTACGCTACTTGCCATTTTTTCGCTGATAACAGGCTTTAGAGTATATAAAAAATCTGAAAACCAATCCGATAAGGTTATTGCGTTAGGAATATCATTAGGGCTAATTACGTACTTTGTACACGGATTTTTAAATAACTTTTTAGATACCGACAAATTAAGCGTACCGTTCTGGTCGTTGATATCTATTTTGGTAGCGTTGGATATTAAGAGAAAGGCAGAAGTATAGAGTTAGGAGTTAGGAGTTAGGAGTTAGGAGAGACTCAGAACTCAGAACTCAGAACTCAGAACTCGAAACTAATTCTTCCTTACCTTAATGCTCCTAGTAAAGTGTTTCGAGCTTTTTTCAATTATCAGGTCAGCTCTTAGTCTTGTTGGAAGAATATTATCGACTAAGTTGGGCAGGTTAATTTCTTCCCACACCTGAGTCGCAAATTCTAGCAGGTCATCTTTATTCCAATCGCAATACTGATGAAAATACGAATCGGGATTGGTAAAGGCTGTCTTTTGAAGTGTAAAAAAGCGATCTAAAAACCACTGACGTATATCTTTTTCGTTGGCATCCACGTAAATTGAGAAATCGAAAAAATCGGAAACGAATATCCTTCTTTTTTTACTATTTGGCGAGACTTGCAAAACGTTTATTCCTTCAACTATCAATATATCCGGATTGTCAATTATCGTTTTTTCGTTGGGAATAATATCGTAATAAAGATGAGAATACGCGGGAACCTCCAATTTATCATGGCAAGATTTGGCATCCGAAAGAAAAGAAATTAGTTTTTTAGTATCATAACTTTCGGGAAAACCTTTTCTATTAAGAATACCTCTTGTTTCAAGCTCCTGGTTGCTATATAAAAATCCGTCTGTAGTAACAAGTTCCACCTTGGGTTTACATGGTGTTAGCGAAAGTAATTTTTGCAAAACACGTGCAATCGTGCTTTTACCAACGGCAACACTACCGGCAATACCGATTATATAAGGCACTTTTTTACTCTTATTTCCAAAAAACTCATCTTGCTCTTCGTGAAGTTGTCGGTAATGCGTAATTTGAATTTCCAAAAAACTGACCAAAGGAATGTAAACTTCTTCAATCTCTTTTATGTCAAGCGGTTCGTTTAAACCTCTAAGCTGCGAAAGATTGATATCGCTTATCGGATATTTCGGATGCTCCTCTAACCTACTCCATTCCTTACGAGTGAAATTCCTAAACGGCGAATGTGTAGCTAAGTAAGTGTTTTTATTCATGTTTTGTGTTTGATAACCTTAAAACTTTTCGGCAAAATTATAAAAAATACATTTTATATGCCTGATTTCTATGCTGATTAAATGGTAGAGAGATGTGTTTTATATAAAAACAGATAACTATGAAAAACTAACAATAGCTATAATAGTGGAAAAAGTATGGTTAAATGTGATAATAAAATTATAATTAATGTATTATAAATATTTTTGTATTTTTGTGATAAAGTATGTATTACAGAAGAAAAATTATATTAGCTATGTTGAGTGAGTTTGGCGGAAAACTAACTGCCAAACAGTTTCAAAAATATTTATTTTTGTTCACTCGCAAACAGGAAACAAGATCTTTTGATTTTGTACCGTATCGCTATGGCTGTTTTTCTTTTCAAGCCAATCAAGACTTAGTAACGCTCACAAAATATGGTTATTGTAAAATAACAGAAACAGAAGATGGCAGGTTTTATGAACTAACAAATGATGAAGGATTTATTGACGCGATTAAACCTGAAGATAGAAAAAGTCTTTTTGATGTAAAAGCAGAATTCGGTAATCTCATGCAAAATGACCTGATTGTTTATACCTACCGTAAATATCCATATTACGCTACAAAAAGTATTATTGCAAAAGAATTACTAAGCAGTAAAGAATTGGACACGATTGAACAACAAAAGCGGCATTTTGCCGAAAAACAACTTTTTACTATAGGTTACGAAGGAATTACTCTTGAAACGTACATAAACAAGTTGATAATTAATGGAGTTAATGTGCTTTGCGATGTTAGGAAAAATGCTTTTAGTCAAAAATACGGCTTTTCTAAAAAAACTCTTGAATTAGCTTGCAAAGGCACTGATATTGAATATGTTCACATTCCTGATTTAGGCATTGTTTCCGACAAAAGGCAAGAATTACGAACACAAGCAGATTATGACGCTCTATTTCGAGAATATGAAAAGACTACTTTGGTGGAAAATAAGGCTTCGCTTCTAGCTATTCGCATTTTTTTAGATAAAGGTAAACGAGTGGCTCTTACTTGTTTTGAAAAAGACCCAAAGCAGTGCCACCGTATATGTGTAGCGAATGCACTGATGCAATTACCTAAAATTGACTACAAATTAAAACACTTGTAGATTAATGGCTCAAACTCGCATACTTATAGCTGTAAAAACATATCCAACCCTATCTACTCATTACGATGAGTTGGTTTGCACAGCAGGTTTTAAAGAAGACGGTTCTTGGGTTCGTATCTACCCTATTCCATTCAGACAATTAAACTATACAGAACAATACAAGAAGTGGCAATGGATTGAAATGGATATTGTTCGCAACACAAAAGATTTTAGAAAAGAAAGTTATCGTCCTGCCGATTTAGATAAAGATATTATTATTGGTGGAACTGTTCCTACCACCAATAACTGGATGTATAGAAAGGAAATTGTTCTTAAAAATGTTTACACCGATATGTCGGCTTTGATTGAAGAGGCAAAAGACAAAAAAATTGGAACTTCCTTAGCCGTACTCAAACCGAAACAGGTAACAGACTTTGTGTGGAAACCATGTGAAAGGGAATGGGATAAGAAAAAACTTGACACTGTCGTTGCTAAACAAGCCCAAGGAAGTTTATTCTACAGTGAGGAGACCAAAAGAATATTCAAAGTAGCTAAGAAACTACCTTACAAGTTTTCTTACGTTTTTACTACCGAAGACAATAAAAAGCGCAGTCTAATGATTGAAGACTGGGAGTTGGGTGCTTTATTTTGGAATTGCTTAAAACAAACCAATGGTAATGAAGAATTAGCATGTCAAAAAGTAAAAGAGAAATATTTTGACTATATGGTAAATAAATGTGATTTATATTTCTTCCTTGGCACTACTAAAACCAATCATTTTAGAGCACGAAACCCTTTCATTATAATTGGCGTTTTTTATCCTCCAAAGGAAGATAAAACACAGCTTTCGCTGTTTTGAAATATTAATTTTTAATTCATTCTTTCTTTAACAAAACTACTAACTGTGAGCCTATGTACGCCAAGTATGCGACCTATAGCACTGTACGAAACTCTCTTGTCAAGCAGTTCATTTAAACCTCTGAGCTGCGAAAGATTAATATCGCTAATTGGATATTTCGGATGCTCCTCTAACCTACTCCATTCCTTGCGAGTAAAATTCCTAAACGGCGAATGTGTTGCTAAGTAAGTGTTTTTGTTCATGTTTTGTGTTTGATGACCTTAAAACTTTTCGGCAAAATTATAAAAAATACATTTTATATGCCTGATTTCTATGCTGATTAAATGGTAGAGAAATATTTTTGCATATATATAGCAGCTGTTTCAACAAATTATATGAGCAAAAAAGCCGAATTTTTACTCATATAATTTTTATCATGTCCAAAAAAAGAGATTTTGTGTACATACCACACTCGTCATGTCCAAAAAAAGCGATTTTGTGTACATATCAGATTTATCATGTCCAAAAAAAGCGATTTTGTGTACATATCAAATTCTTTACGTTAAGAAAAACCAATTTCCTTAACACGTTACAATTGTCATGTTAAAAAAATCTTTTTATTTTAACATATTATTTTTTCATGTCGAGAAAAGTCGTTTTTTTCGACACGTTATTTTTTCATGTCGAGAAAACTCAATTTTTTCGACACGTTATTTTAATAAGCAAAATCCTACTTCCCAATACAAAAATTGCTGAAAATAGAATTTAAAATATCTTCGGAGCTTATTTGTCCTGTTATTTCGGCTAAATAGTGCAAAGCTGCTTTTAAGTGTACCGAAACCAAATCGGTGGTAACGTTTTCATCAAATTCTTTTAATGCAGTGGACAAAGACTTGTTTGCTTTTATTATAGAATTATAGTGTCGTGCATTGCTAACTAAAAACGATGAGCTTAAATTGTACTTATCAACGTAACTTACCAAGCGTTCGGTTATTTGGTCAATATTTTCGTTTCTTTTTGCCGAAATATAAATTGTTTCCAAATCGCTAAGGTTGATAAACGGATTCGGAACTGTTGTCATTTCATCAATTTTATTGCCTATCATTATTAGCTGTTTATTTTCATCTAAATAAGGCTTAAGCTCTTCCAAAATTTGTGACAACTCATTTTGCGTTATCGTTGTTGCATCAAAAACATAAAGAATAATATTTGCTTCATTGAGCGTAACTAAGGTTTTCTCAATGCCTAAATTTTCAACAACATCATCTGTTTCGTCTCTTAATCCTGCCGTATCGAAAAATCGGAAAGCAATTCCTTTAATGTGCATTACATCTTGAATAACATCGCGGGTTGTTCCTGGAATATCGCTAACAATGGCTCTTTCTTCTTTTAGCAAAGCATTGAGCAAAGTCGATTTGCCAACATTAGGTTTTCCCACAATAGCAACAGGCACACCGTTTTTAAGCACATTGCCCATTTGAAAAGAATTTGCCAAGTCCGAAATTTCATCAATTATCTTATTTATAAGCGATTTAATTTGATTTCTGTCGGCAAAAGTTACGTCTTCTTCCGAAAAATCCAATTCTAATTCAATCAGCGAAACAAGATTAATAAGTTCTAATCTCAAATTATTTATGGTTGTAGAAAACCCACCTCTCATTTGTCGTATGGCATTCAGATGAGAATGCTTGTTGTCGGCATCAATTATATCTGCGACAGCTTCGGCTTGCGACAAATCCATTTTTCCATTCTGAAAAGCTCTGAAAGTAAACTCTCCAGGCATAGCCAAACGAGCTCCTTCTTGCAATAAAGCTTCCAAAATTCGTTGCTGTATGTAGGAAGAACCATGGCAACTAATCTCGGCAAGGTCTTCGCCTGTGTAGCTATTCGGACTTTTAAATATCGAAACTAAAACTTCATCTATAATCTCATCGCCATGGCGGAGAGTTCCAAAATGCAGAGTATGAGATTTTTGTTCAACAAGTTTTTTGTTGACATTTGTAGATGCAAAAATTTTATCAATAAGAAGTATTGAACCTTTGCCCGAAATCCGTATCACAGAAAGGGCTGCTTTGCCGTGAGCCGTTGCTACGGCGCATATTATATCGGAATTGTAGGCGTAAATCATGGCTTTTATTTTTTTGAGTTGCTGAAGGCAGAATTTTATGCAAACTTATAAAATAATGTATTTTATATGCAAATTTTTTGGATATAATGACTTGTATATTAAAAAAATGTTTTATATTTGTCTCGAAAACAACAAGTTGGCAATAATTTAAAAAAACTATAAAAACTAAATGAGTATAAACCTTTAAAATTTAAAAGTCATGAAAACAAAACCAAAAATTTTAATCGCACTTATTCTTATCACAACATTGTTTTCGATAAATTTATTTGCTCAACGGACAACTGATATTGAAAATGGTAAAGACCATCCATTAGTTAGTCGTTTTGATGGTGCTATAATCGAGTTTTACAAAGAAACAAAATGGGGAACTTATAAATTGCCTGTAAACGACAAAGGAGCTATTGATTGGGAAAACCCCATGAATTTGGAAGGAAAGGTTACCCGCATTCAGTATTCTACTTCAAGTGAGAATAATGCAGAATTTGTTTTACACAATTACAAATCAGCTCTTTCAAAAGCGGGTTATAAAATCTTAATAGCTGTAGCTAATGAAGAGTTAGGTGTATCCGACAGACCGCATACATGGACAGACAGGTACTACCGTTCAGGATTATATGGAAACGATGGGTTAAATAATGAAAAATTTGGAATTGGATTGAATTTTCCTATTTGGAAAAACAACCATTCGTTTATTGTTGCAAAAGGAAATAAGGAAGGAAAAAACATTTATGTAATTGTTTATTCGGTGGTTGACAATTATACGTTAATTACTCAAGATGTTGTTGAAATTGAAGCTGTTGAAACTGGAATGGTTACTGCCGAAAATATTTCGAAAGGAATTCAAACCGAAGGATATTTTGCTGTTTATGATATCTTTTTTGATGTAGGAAAATCTGAAGTAAAACCGGAATCTGCCGATGCATTGAAAACCATTGCCGAATACCTCAACGCCAATAAAACTCAAAAAGTTTTAATAGTCGGACATACGGATAATACGGGCAATTTTGATATGAATGTAAGTCTTTCAAAAGACCGAGCAAACGCAGTAATGGAAAAGCTAGTATCTGAATATGCTGTTGCAAGAGAGCAACTTAAACCTTATGGTGTAGGCTCTGTTTCTCCTGTAGCTAGCAATTCAACTGAAGAAGGTAGAGCCAAAAACAGACGTGTTGAGATAGTAGAACAATAATTATTGGTCTGCAGCTACTGCTTTTTCTAATAAATAAATATAATTCTTTCGGGTAATCATTTTTGCACCCAAACTTGCCAAATGGTCTGTATATGTTTGAGCATCAATGAAATGAAATTGCTTTTCCTTAAGCAATTCGATAAGATAGTACAAGGCTATTTTTGATGTATTAGACATTGTATGAAACATAGATTCGCCGCAAAAGGCTTTACCAACGACAACTCCATACAAACCGCCGACTAACTCATCGTTGTACCAAACTTCAACCGAGTGTGCATAACCTTTTTCGTGCAAGTTTACGTAGGCTTCCTGCAATTTTGGTGTAATCCATGTTCCCGATTCATGCTTGCGTTTCACATTTGCACAATTAAATATAACCTGCTGAAATGCCTTGTTGAATGTTACTTTAAAAATGTTCTTTTTAATCAGTAAACGCAATGATTTCGATACCTTGAAATCGTCTAAAAATAGCACCATTCTTTCGGGCAACGACCACCACAAAATATATTCATCATTTGTAAACCAAGGGAAAATGCCTTTGCTGTATGCTTCTACTAATCTTTTCACACTTAAATCGCCACCAACTGCAAGTAACCCATCTTCGTTGGCTTCTTCAACCGATGGAAACGGTATATCAGGATGGTCCAATAATATTACCATAACTACTCTACTTTTTGGTTGCGTTTAATTTCGATTATAAGACTCACAGTCGTTTTTAATATTCGTAGTAAAAGTTCCTCAAGTTTGTTCTAAATCCAATGCTAAACAAAAGGTTTTGCTTGTCGGTTAAATCGTTTTTTTGAGTGCGCCAAATAAGGCTTGCCTCAAGTTTCATATTGGTTTTTCTATTCAAAACGTAGGCAAGTCGGTAATCAATATAATTTACTTTGGTTTTAAGTCCCTGCCCTATATAATTCTCGTACTCAGATTTACGATTGGTATAAGGTAAAAGTAAATTTTGTCCGTAGCTTATGTCGCTGGTGTCGGCTCCGTACATTTGATGAATGTATTTTATAGAAGTCTGCCAATTTTTGTAAGAATACGAAGCTATGAACAGACCCTCTCTGAAATTAGCTCCCAATATGTGAGCAAGCGGTTGGTTTGCATGGCTAAACGACTGAACCGAAACGTTATGGGTATACGTATATGGTCGTGCTTGGTTATATTCGGCACGTGCATATAAATTGTTGATATTAAATATATTACCACCTTCAACTCCTAACTGAATACTATATTTATTACCATACCAACCATCATTTTTCATTAGGTTTCTTAAATGAAATTCGTCTAATAACAACTGCGCATAAACGTTATAATTATTTGAAATTGAATAAGATAAATTAGCCCCGATCATGTAATTATCAGGCGAACCAATTGCAAATTCAGCGGGTCGCAAAAATACTACAGGATTCAGGTAATGAAATTCAAAACCTCTGTGCCCTTCTTCACCGTTTCCATTTCCCCAGATAACAGCATCAAACAAACCTATATTTAATCTGTTGAAAAGCATAACTTGTAAAAAATGCATTGTGCTCCACTTGCGTTCGTAGCCGTATAATTTACTATAAGGCAAATTTAAAGCAGTGAATTGAGCGTACAAAACCGTATATTTTATTTTGCTGAAGTCGGCATCCAAACGTACGTAAGGATAATTATATGCAGCATCGGAAAGGATTAGTGAGCGATAGCCTTCGCCTATAAAGTTTTTCCCATATCCAACCGTAAAATAAATGCGTTTGTCGGGGATATACGTCAAGTATCCGCCGCTATTGTAATAGTCGTAACCATCAGTTTTAAAACGCTTGTAAGGACCTTGTCCGGGAATAACCTTCATTGAATCAGCGAAATGTTTTATCCATGATGGCTGAAACGATTGTGTTTCAAATATTTGACTGCTAAAAATCAGCTTGTTTTTATAGTTTCCGCTAATATCGATACCACGAGTGTTTCTCCATATTTTTTTATCGTATTGCCTTTCTTTTCCAATGGTAAAATCAAACAATGGGTCTACGCTTATTGTCAACCAATCGTTTTTGTAGTTGACAAGATGTTCGGCGAAAAGTTTTCTGTAAACAAAACATTTGTTACTAACATCCTCGTGATAAGAAAAAACATCGTCAACAAGCAACTCGCTACTATCAACCGACTGAATAAGAAAGGGTTTCATGCCCCATAACTGCCTCTGATTTGCCTGTAATTTCCCGAATTTAGCTTTTGAATACAAATCGTGGTTTAACGGTATGTACTGCGAGTATGCTGTTACAACAAATATGTTGATAATAAAAAGTAATAATATTCGCTTCATTGTGTGTGATTTTGCTACGTATTAATAAGTGCAAAAATAATATTTTTAGACATACTTGTGGAAATAAATTTGGCTGTTAGCCCCCGAAGTCTCGGGGCTGTTGGCTGTTGGCTTTTTTGTGATGGGTGATGGGGTGGAAAGTCCGAAGTTGGCTGTTAGCCGTTAGCTGTTAGCTGTTGGCTCATGGCTTTTATATTCCTAAGTTTCGGGATTGTATCTGATTTTGGCTTTATGGGTTTTATTCTTTCCTTCTTACTTTTTTCTTGATAAAAAAGTAACAAAAAATCAAGGCTGACATTTCTTTTCTGAATTGCGTTCTCATAAATCCTGAGCTTGTGCGGGTGATCTCCTCGCAGGCTCGGAGCTTCCCGCCCTCACTTGGGATTTATTTCGAACTCCATTCAGCAGAAATGTATGCCATACTTTTTAAAGCTAGATTTTTGGCTATTGATTTTCCTCACCACGACAGGTAATTTAAACGAAAAGAGCAAAGTTTATTGATTACTGAAAAGTTTAACAAAGTCGCAGACTCACGCTTGCTTTGCTTTAGTCAGCAGGATAAAACTTGCTTATTTAAAATCCTTTTTACGCAGAATATGTATAAAAGAAACGTTAAAAATTTCTGAATCCCTGTAAGAAATTTAGTTTCTTTTATACGGTTTTTATTGCC